>JAJZSC010000179.1 GCA_021849995.1 Bacillota bacterium
ATTCCACGTTCACGTTCCAAGTCATTAGAGTCCATCACCCGTTCTATCACCTGCTGGTTGGCCCGGAAGGTTCCGCTTTGTTTAAGCATGGCGTCTACTAAAGTGGTCTTTCCATGATCAACGTGGGCAATAATAGCAATATTTCTCAACTTTTGAAGTTCCATAATTCATTTTTCCTTTCTACCAAATAAGATTGGACTATTGTTTAATATGCAAGTAGAAAATGCATCAAAGTTTAATATATCATTTTGAACAACTCTCTTCAATAAATTCTTTAACATATATGCTTCAACATATACGCTGACTAATAGCTATTTTACCTAAAGGCTATAGTTTATTTATTAGTGTACAAGTATAAGTGGAAATAGAAACTCCTGCAATTATTTACACACTTACTTCGTATTAGGTTATCCAAAAAAAGAAAAAAGTTCGGCTTTGAGCCGAACTGACTTAAAATTATATGTACTTGTACAAGAAAAGAACCTATCCTTGTTGTTGTTCAGCGGAGGCAGCAGCAAGGTTAATGGGGCGCAATGGCATAATGGTTGAGATAGCATGTTTATAAACCATCTGTTGTTTACCTTCGAAATCCAAAATAACTGTAAAGTTGTCAAAACCGCGTACAATTCCTTTTAGTTGGAAACCGTTGACCAGATATATAGTCACCGGAAGATTGTCTTTCCGAACTTGGTTCAAGAAAGTATCCTGTAAATTGATGGGCGACTTATTCATTTATTTCCCTCCATCACCATCTATTTCTATCTTATTATTCTACACGAGTTTGAACACCTCTGCAAGTCTGGTAGATACTATTTACAATTTGTTCAATACTTAGTTTCGTGATGTCATACCAAATAATACGGGGATCCCGATGGAACCAAGTAAGTTGACGTTTTGCGAAATGACGTGTATCTCTTTTTAAAAGGCGTAACATTTCATCAATTGTAACTTTACCTATTAGGTGCCAGACAGCGTGACGGTAACCAATACTTTGGAGCGGTTTAAGACTCGGAGAATATCCTTGATTTATCAGATCAAGTGTTTCTTGTAATAATCCCATTCCAACCATCTCTTCGCATCTTGCATTGATTCTTCGGTAGATAATTTCCCGGGGGGCTGTAAGGCCAATATAAATTACCGATGGACCGAGCGGGGTGTACTTTCTATCATTTGTCTGTCTTTGAGCGGATAAAGGGATACCGGTTAAATCAAATACCTCTAAAGCCCGTATAATCCGGATAGTGTCATTAGGATGAAGCCTTTCAGCACTAATTGGATCACGTTCTGTTAATGCCTCATGGAGGTTAACTTTTCCATTACGATCAAGGTATTCCGTCCACTTATTTCTAATATCGTCTGATCCGGATTCCAAAAAGTCAAACGGATCAAGGATTGAGCGTACATATAGACCTGTACCGCCTACTAAAATTGGAGTCCTTCCCCTAGCTTTAATTTCTTTTATCAGATTCGTAGTGATTTCTTGAAACTGAGCTACAGTAAAAGGTTCGCTAGGATCAAGTACATCTATTAGATGATGGGGTATTCCCTCACGTTCAGAAATAGAAGGTTTTGCAGATCCAATATCAAGTTTTTTGTAGACTTGAACGGAATCACCGGAAATTATCTCGCCGTTTAAAACCTTGGCTAAAGAAATACCTAGAGCAGTTTTTCCAACAGCGGTAGGACCAACAATAACAATGAGCGGGTGCACAAAAAGCTCCTCCATCATATTATATTACCCTAATCCCATAATCGACTTCGCTGTATTTGCCTTCCGGCGCAATATAAAACCCTAAACGAGTAAACTCATTACTTCCTTTTCTCTCTTTTAAAACAACTCTTTTCTTGGCCACACGACAAGCATGTTCTACTGCCTCCAAGGTCAATGCGCTCGGATTGGACAAGCTGTGAAGGGGTCGAATAGAAGCAGAATCTTCTCTTGTTCTTCTAAACATTGGGTCGAAGTAAACTACATCGTAAGATTTATCTGGAAGATTCTTTAGAAATGACAGATGATCACTCCAGTTAACCTCAACTCTAGCTGAGGCATTCATTAGTTTAGCCCAGGCTTCCGTTTTATCTGGGTTATCCAGCGAGGGAGGAAAACCTTCAGCCATATATTTGAGTCCATCCTCAACAAGAGCTGCAAGAATAGGAGAGTTTTCAATCCCGGTTACCATCCCATGCTCTCCTACCGCTACTGCTGCTATAAGAGCATCAGTAGCTAGCCCTAAGGTAGCATCGCAAATCCTATCTCCCGGGCCTAAACCTGTAGCCATCAGAAATCTGTCTTGTTTCCCTCTGATTAGGTTAATTATGCGCAAAAGAGCCATACTTGGGTGGAAACTAAGCTTCTCTTTGCCAGTTTGGAGAATTACCCCTTTACGGGTAATGTTTAACAATGGCTCCTGAGAGTATGAAGATATTGATGAAAGAATATTCCAATTTATGCCTGGCTGGGATAAAAACCAGTTCATTCTCTTTACTAAATCAGAATCATTCCTGGAGGTTTTAATATTTACTGCAATCATAATCTAACTCCAATAAGGATTATACATAGTATAACCTCTGCTAGTCTATTGAAACCCATAGGGCGGAAAATGATACAAGTAAACCTCAAAGATGTTTGAAATCTTAAGATGTTTCTAATTGTTCTAGTATTATGCCTAAATCTAAGAACGGTAAAAACGTTTTTCCAAATCACTTTGAGTTAATTCTATTATGGTAGGGCGTCCGTGCGGGCAGGTATAAGGGTTTTCTGTTTTACTTAATTGAACGAGGAGTTGTTCCATTTCTGATAAACTTAAACACTCTTTAGCTTTCAGGGATTCTTTACAAGCGATCATATAATACCAATTTTCAAGAAGTTGCTGGTAGGTTGGTGCAACTGCATGTTGGATGCAATGTTCGATAAATTCCCGTAGAAGGGCATCTGGAGACAAGGATCCAGTGATAGCAGGGACTCCTCGAAGGAGATAAGTTCTTGGGCCAAAATGTTCGAGAACATATCCCATATCTCGAAGGTGTAATAGTTGTTCAAGTAGGACTTGTTCTTCCTGAAGAGAGAATTCCATAGGGATAGGAATCAATAGCAATTGACTTGCTCCATTTTCACTTTTGGCAGCTGATTTTACTTTTTCAAAGTTGATACGTTCATGGGCCGCATGCTGGTCTATAATCATAAGTACTTTATCATTAGTCGCAAGGATATAGGTATTAAAAACTTGCCCTAATGGTCTGAGGTCATGTAAAAAAGAATAACTGGACTGGTTTGTAACGGGTTCGACTGGGAATAAGCAAATCGCCTTGATAGGTCTAGATTCTTGCATATGTTTAGATTCTTGCATGGAATTAATTGTTTCTTTAGTCCTGAGATCTGGTTTTTCCGTACTAAGATCTAGTTCTTCCACCAGCGGTTTAACACTAGGTAAATTTTCGTCCTCGGTAATTGAATCTTTAAATAAACCTACATTTGATGACAATTCGCTGATTAAGTATTGTCCATCTGGATATTTTTCATTCAAATATGCATAAGGTAAAGATTCTTTAGGTACCTCAGAGTCGTCTAGTTTGAATTCTGATCTAGGTGAGCGTGTTATTGGAGACAATTTCTGAGCAGATTCTAACTTATGGCTAGGTTTATCTGAATCAATATTCGATGAGGATCGCGCGGAAAGAGGATCCGGATTTTTATCGTTAAGTTTTGAAGCTAGTGACCAGGGTGTAGTTGTGTACTTTTGCCTAAGTTCAGGGAAAGAAAAAGACATTACGGGACGATTATCCAACAAAGTGCGATAGATTCCCTCTGAAATAAATTTTATTAGTTCTTTCTCTTTGTTAAAACGGATATCCATCTTGGTAGGGTGAACATTTACATCGTATTCAGAAGGGCTCATTTTGAGATGTAAAACCGAGATTGGGAATAGTTTGTTTGGAATTAGAGTATCATAGCCATCTTTAAGGGCACGGCTTAAAATTGCAGAACGGATAATTCTACCATTTACAATAAAGGTTTCTCCTTGTTTGGTGGAACGAACCAGATCAGGTGGGCTAATATATCCAGTGAGTGTCCATAAGTCGTTTGAGAAAGAAACAGGAATTAGCTTTTTAGCGATATCATTTCCTAAAATAGAACCAACACACTCAAGAAGATTACCGTTTCCTGAAGTCTTCAGAATTAGCTGTTGTGGGTGAGCTAAAGAAAACGCTACGTCCGGACGTGCTAAGGCCAACTTTCCAATTATTTCTGAGATAAGGCCGAATTCGGTATTTGTTGAGCGCAAAAATTTTTTACGTGCAGGAGTATTATAAAAGAGATCGGATATGGAAATTGTAGTACCGGCTGGACAACCTGTCTCGCGAAGTTCTATTTGCTTGCCACCTTCAAGCTTAAAGTAAGTACCGGCTTCCTGTTGTGGTGGTCGCGTTGTAATCTCCATCCGTGAAACAGAAGCTATGCTAGGTAGAGCTTCACCCCGGAATCCGAGAGTTACAAGATTATTTAAATCCTCTATTTTTACAATTTTGCTGGTAGCGTGTCTTAGTATTGCCAGAGGGAGTTCATTTGACTCAATCCCAGAACCGTTATCGCGCACTTGCATAAAGGGTACTCCGTTCCCTTCAACTACGATATCTATACGCCTTGCACCAGCATCTAAGGCGTTTTCTACCAATTCTTTTATAACTGAAACAGGGCGTTCTACAACTTCGCCTGCGGCTATTTGATTGGCTGAATGCTCGTCTAATACACGGATAGACGGGGTCAAATTATTTTCACTCCCTCATTTTTATTCCAAAACACTATTTGGTCACGAGTTTGGTTTTGGAGCAAAACAATCTTAAATTGTGTAATCAGGTAATCCCATAAATCTAAACCAGCTTGTTCGCAGTCCGGACAGGCTTCAAACGGAATACGTATAAGTGCATATTTTTCTCCGAGCTCTACGTGCTGGCTCAGCATCATAACTGTACCACCACAGTGATTACACAGGCGTATTCTGTCATGTCTGAGTTCCTGAAATCCTTCTGTATCGTAATAAATGGAACGGGGAATATAAGCCCATTTTCCTTTTGGAAGAAAGGGTTCATCCTTAATTGTCCAATTGGGTTTTAGCCGTTCATTTTGAGCCTTTAAATCTTTGAGGTAAGATTTAAAGGAATTTATGTTTACTACAGGTCTTTTGGGTTTTTGCGGCTCTGTTACCCCATTATAGTCCTCACCCGCCAGAGCCAGGAAGATAGCTAAATTTACATATGGTAGGGCTCCTTCAATAGAGTATCCTCCCTCCAGAATAGCTAAGTCCGGTTTGATAATCTCGTTGATTTTTCCGTATCCCCTGGCTGTCACATTCATGGAAGCTAAAGGGTCGGTAAAATGATTATCTTGACCAGCGGAGTTAATAATCAAATCCGGTCCAAATTCCTGGATTTTAGGAAGAACCCAACTATCGAGAACGTGTAGAAGCGCATCGTCTCCTGCCCCTGGAGGGAGAGGAATGTTTATTGTTTTGGACCAGGCGTTTGGCCCACCTTTTTCATCGGTAAAACCACTTCCGGGATATAAGGTTCTGCCGTCTTGATGAATGGAGATGAAAAGCACATCGGGATCATGGTAAAAGATATCCTGAGTCCCGTCGCCATGGTGCACATCTGTGTCAATTATAGCAACCTTTTTTATCCCGTATTTAGAACGGAGATAATTAACCAGGATAGCCTCATTATTTAAAGTGCAAAACCCTCTATTACCTAAAACAGTGGCACCAGAGTGATGTCCGGGCGGGCGAACTAGGGCAAATCCATTTTTAATCTCTCTTCTGTTCCATGCGTCACCTAAGACTAGGGAGCTACCAGCCGCTACCAGATGGGCGTTAAGATCGTGTGCTTGTGGTGAGGGAAATAAGGCTTGAGTACGTAGAACATCTCTGATATGAGCAACATTAGGCGAGTACTGTTTGACTTGAGGTAAGTCTAAAATACCTTCTTCAAACAGTTGTTCCTGAGTATACAAAAGGCGTTCTTCACGTTCAGGGTGGGTTTCCCCTAACGACCAGTCGAATGCAGGGAAAAATAAGATTCCTGTATATTTCATTATTGAATCCTCCCCATAACACCAGCAGGTACGTGAACAGCGCCACGCACGATTTGTCCAGCAGTATTCCAGCCTTGGATAATTGGAAAGAAGTCAAATGAATCAGTTTGAAGGCTTCCAAAATCTATACCCATATCTTCTGCTTTGGCCTTGGCATTGTTATAGAGGAAATCTTCCACTTCTCTGTGTGGTTTACGAGAACCTGACCATTCTCCTTGTTCCCCGGTTTCCTCTATGCGATAGCGTCCTAAAACAGTGTCCAAATGCAAGGTACACGAGAAAGTAGTCTTGGCCATGGCTGCTCCAATGGCATTCGAGACTTCAGGGTGTTTAACTAATTGAACTTTGGCCTTAAGCTTTGTCCTAAGGGCAGAGGATATGCCGATTCCCCCACCACCACTTACCAAAACATTAAATTCCTGATTAGTATTGGGATGAAGGACTTCCCATACTTTGTAGGCAGGTTCATTTGTCCATGCCTTTTGTAAACTCTCTACCTCACTTGCAATTCGACTAACCATGGTCTCAATAATTGCTTTAGCTATCATTTGAATAGCTAAAGGATTGCGGTTATCTGGAGGAAGGAGTAAGGCTAGCCCTTCCTCGGCTTTAGCATAATCACCATACTCAATAAGGTTTAGGTAACGCATAGCATCTGTAGGTGTTGGATTAATTCCACCGAGACAATAGGCAGGCCCTCTACGGTAGTCCTCAATCATAAAATCCTGGAAATTTCCATTGCTATTGTTATTACTACCAATAAGAATAGCAGAGTCCCCCCCGATGGGTATTGAACGTACAGCTAAGGAGCGAACGTTAGTCGAGTAAGGACCAATTTGGGCACCCCGAGAAC
>JAJZSC010000180.1 GCA_021849995.1 Bacillota bacterium
CCTGTTAACCATGGCTTCTATTAAGCCTATGTACTTGGGGTAGAAGCGCTTGGCCAACCATTCCTGTTTGAAGGGCTTTTTTCTATAGCTTTCATTTCTGGTCAGGATTACAATATTTTTGTTATTTCCATCTTGGATTGATTTTTTAATAGGTATAGGGTCAGAGATTCCTCCATCAAGCAATTTGAAGCCTTCAAAATCCACTGTCCGGGAAAGAAATGGCAGACTACTTGAAGCTTGCATTGCTGTAAGAACTGCTCGTTCTCTATCATTTGTGGTAAAATCATTTTTCTCAAAGTAGATTGGCTTGCCAGTGAGACAGTCTGTAGCCCCCATGACGAACCTCTGGTCAGAGTTAAAAAAAGTAATAAAGTCAAATGGTTCTAGTTTATAGGGAATTTTATTAAATAGAAAGTCCATCCCAAATATGCTTCGTTCTTTAATGAGATTTCTATAGCTAAGATATCTCGAGTCTCTAATATAATTAATATTTATCCTCTTAGACCGCTGGGTCTGCCTTGATATGTATGAAGCACCATTACATGCACCAGCCGAGACCCCAATTACATAAGGAATATGAAGATTGTATTTAAGCAAACAGTCAAGTACTCCCGCTGTGTAGACTCCTCTCATCCCGCCGCCTTCGAGAACCAGACCTGCATTTTCCACTTATACTCACCTGCTTGGGAAATTTTATCAATATTTTTTTTATTATCGTCAATTAAAGTGTTTACCTGAACTGAGAGTCTATGATGTTTCCAGTTGCAATTGTGCAGTGTCAGTAAAGAAACGACGGTACCCTAGCATACAACCAGCAGGCTGGCTATTGCGGTCGCCCCTGAGATGTACCAGATGCAATAGCTTGATCTAAATAACCGTTAGTCAGCCTTTTGGAGGTTGATTGGCCTTTTGCCTATTATCTGTAACAGACCGTTTATCATGTCCTCAGGTGTAGGTGGGCACCCCGGGATACATACTTGGACAGGTAATACTTCGCCGATTCCTTGCCTGCTGGCATAACTTCCTTGAGACACTCCGCCATTAATTGCACAATCTCCAACAGCGACAACGCATTTTGGATTTGGCATAGCTTCGTATGTGTCGCGTGCAGCCCTGACCAAATGGGTAGAGGCAGGTCCCGTACACATTAGCACATCAGCATGTCTTGGGGATGCCACAAAATCAAAACCAAAGCGTTGGATATCATAGACAGGGTTTAGGAGAGCAGTCATTTCCCAATCACACCCGTTACAAGATCCACAATCCAAATGCCTAATGTGTAAGGATTGGCCGAGCTCTGGAAGGATTGGCTCAGATGTTGTTCCGGAATCTATTGAAATTTTCCTTGCTAATCTTCCCATTTTGATACTGCGTCGTAAAAGGTTCCACATCTTTTAGTCTCTCCTATCTATCGCAACAACTATAGCATAGTTCAAAACTTTTGTTGATAAGCGGAAAATCAGGAACAATATTACCAAGCACAGCCAGTGGTACAGCGGGCCAATTTGCATACGCTGCGGTTCGGATTCGACAGCGGAATATCTTCCCTTGTTCGTCGGTCATAAGCCAGATAACATCTGTTCCTCGTGGAGACTCTGCGCAACCCCAGGCAATCTGTAAAGGAGGAAGTTTAAGGTTTCTAACTTGACCACTCCGTTCAGGACTCACTTTAACTGCCGATTCACCAGTTATAATAACTTCACGCAGGAGAGTCATAATTATCCTGAAGCTTTCCCTGACTTCACATACTCTGACAGATATTCTGGCCCATACATCTCCAGTCTCTTCTACTACAGGTTTTACAGCTAATTCAGGATATAGTAAATGAGCATGGGCAGTGCGCCAGTCAAAATTAACACCAGATGCACGGGCGGCTACCCCAGTAACTCCTAAATCTATGGCACTCTCTCTTTTTAGCATACCTGTAGTCACAGCACGCTGGCGGAATTCATAACATTCGAGAATTAAAGGAATCCACTCTTCAAAATCTCTGGCAATTTCAGTAAGATGGTTTTTTAAGGCATAGAGGGATTTGCTGTCTGGAATGATCTTAAGCCCACCAGGAACAACCACACCCCTGAGGAAACGATGTGCAAAAACCTCATGATTTAACCGTTGCAAACGCTCCTTGCCTTGAAGTCCATTAGCATTACCTAGGGCAAAGCCAACACCGGCACACATGTTCCCGATGTCCCCGATGTGATTATATAAGCGTTCCAGTTCAGCCAGTATCGTTCGCCATAATAGAGTCTCACGTGTTAGCTCAATATCGGCAAGCTTTTCAACCGCTTCACAATAAGCAAGAGAATGACTAACAGTACAGACGGCACATAATCTTTCAATAATAGAAAGTCCCTCAAGGAGGTCCTTACCTTCTAAAAGCTTTTCGATACCTTTATGGGTATAAAAAAGCTGGGCATCAAGGTTCAATACGGTTTCCCCGATAGTTTGAAACCGGAAATGCCCTGGCTCAATAATACCGGCATGAATAGGACCTACCGGTATTTCGAAAATTCCTTCTCCTAAAGCATTTGGAACCGGTAGTGGTACTGATTTATACTTATCATCGTTTAATGATTCCGAGGGTATATCCTTGCGTAAAGGATGAAAGCCAATTTGCCATCCAGGATGGAGAATTAAAGGTCTATTATCGGGATGGCCTTTGGCTTTTAGACCGAATAAATCCTGAGCTTCCCTTTCAGCCCAGTTAAAAGCTGGAAAAATTGGAGTTAAAGATGGAAAACTGTCATCTAATCCTTTAATTGCCAAAGTAAGAGTAAAATCTCCGATTAAATGCAGGAGTAAATAAAGTGTAAAGCCATGTCCTAGTTCACGCTCATCATTCATAACATGAGTAAGCCAAACTGGACGTTCTGGTAGAGTAAGTAAATATTCCAATACTTTTGGTAAGTCATCAACTTCCAACCAAACAAAACCTTCATTATTCGACCAAATAGTAATTTTAGAATCCGGTTGGGACAGCAAATAATCTCGCAATTGGTTCTGCATTCCCTACTCCTCCCATTACAACATGAACAACTTGCAGCAATGCATTATCTAAGAATTCTGGTACAAAAAAACCAACAGCTAAAACGATCAGAACAGGAATAGCCAGCCAGAGAGTCTTAATGTTCTCTCCACCATTAATTCGTTCGGAAGGTTTACCAAAGAGCATGCTCGAAAAGTGGTAAAGAAAACCAGCAAAGATAACTGTTAAAAAGAGTACCATCAAAAAACCTAACACTGCGCGTCCTGACTGAAACACACCTATGAGAATTCCTAATTTTGATCGGAAAGTGCCAAACGGGGGTGTCCCTGTTATTGCTAAGAGGCCTAAGAGTAAGAGTAAGCCAGTATATGGCCAAAGACTAATAACTCCACGGATTTTCAAGATCTGTCTGGTACCGGTTTTTTGAACAATTCTACCCGTAACTACGAATAAATTAGCTTTGGTTAAGGCATGAAGGAGTAAATGAAGAGTTGCTCCCCAAACTGCAACTGCATTGTTAAGTCCGAAGCCGAGAGCTAAAATCCCCATGTGTTCGACACTAGAATAGGCTAGTAGTCTTTTCACATCTTTTTGGAGAAGGATAAAAGCTACCATAACTCCTAAAGATATTATTCCGAATGCTACAAGGAACTGACCAGAAAACTCAGGGCCAAGGACGGATTGTCTAATTAGAATGTGCCAACGAACAACAGCATACATTGCGCAGTTTAGTAATACACCTGACAGCATGGCACTTACGGGAGAAGGAGCCTGACTATGGGCGTCTGGTAGCCAAGGATGCATCGGAACTAACCCGATTTTTGTTCCATACCCTACTAAGGCAAAGAGAAATGCGAGCTTTAACAGCCCTGAATCCAAGTTTTTAGCTAAGCTGTCTAATACCCGCCAGTCCAGGGTAGCCAAGCTATATCCATGGATTTGGCCAGAAGCTGCATATAGAAGCAAGGTTCCCAGCAAGGCAAAACTAATCCCGACAGTACAGAGTATAATGTATTTCCATGCGGCTTCTACTGACTGTTTCTGTCGATAAAAGCCGACTAATAACGTCGTTGCCAATGTTGTACCTTCAATTCCGACCCAAAGAATTCCAAGGTTTGGAGTACTAACCACTAGAAGCATAGTTCCTATAAAGAGCCAAATATAAAAGTAATACCACTTGAGCCTCTGACGGGAGACCTTTCCTTCTTCGATATCAGCCTCCATATAATGAAAGGAAAAGAGGATTACGTAACCAGAGATAAAGACTATAACAGAAAGCATAAATGCACTTAAGGCATCCCAATATAAAAGTCCCTGGAAGCTACTTACAGGGCCGGCTGTAAATACTTGATAAACTAGGTAAAAAGCAGTTAAGCCAACTGTTATTAAGGCTAGACAGTTAAGCGATTTTAAGATGGAATTCCGCCTAGTAAAGAGCATTACGATCGCTGCAAAAAATGCTATGGCAATAAACATCTTAACCCTACCCTTTCAACGAATTCATGTGGTCTACATTTAATGAGTCATAATCTCGAATCATTCGTTTGGCAAGGACTCCGAGAATTAGTGCAGCAATCAGTACATCGAAGAAAATGCCAAGTTCGATCAAAATCGGCATGCCTTGTGTGAGCAAAAAGCCTGCGAGAAAGATTCCATTATCGATTAAAAGTATTCCAAGCACCTGAACCAAAGCCACTTTTCTGATAATCATCAGAAGAAGACCATAGAAAAGTAACGAAAAAGCTATTGCTAAACCATTTCTCATTGTAGGTTCAATTAAACTCATAAGCGGTTGAGTTATTAAATAAGCAAGGAGAGTTAAAACACCTGCCGCTACTAAGCTAGATACACGTGTGAGGAAAAGTTCTCCCACCCATTGAGTATGAGAATTTTTAATTACATTACCTAGCAACCATGGGATAAAAATTGCCTTTATTCCCAAAGAGACAATAACTACGAGGAAAGTCTCCCACTCTTTGGAATGAAGTGCTTCAATGAGAATTAGAGCTGATAAAAACACAGCATGAATAGTCCACCAGTTTAGGGCCTTTCGAATTTTACTACTCGAGACTATCCCTAAGCCGGAAGCAGCAAGAGCAAATATCAAGAGCTGTTGGAGAGAATCCATAGTGTTGATACTCATTAAATCCGCCCCCTAGTCAACCAGAAAGTAATCAGAGATAACACGGCTGCAGCTGTACCTGAGATAAGAAAATTAGGAAGTCTAAACAATCTTACTTTTACAGTAATACTTTCAATAGTAGCAAAGATCAATCCGAATAGAGCTATTTTTATAAGAGTTTGACCAAAGATTAAAACGGCTGACAAGCCAAAACCGTTTGAAGTGGTAGTCGGCCAAATAATGTTTACCAGAAGCAGGAGGAGAATAAACTGTTTAATCTGTTCAGCATAGTTCAGAAAGGCTAATGAACGGCCAGAATACTCCAGGACCATTCCCTCATGAATCATAGTTAGTTCCAAATGTGTATCAGGATTATCCACCGGGATTCTACCCATTTCAGCGATAGTAACTATGATCAGAGCTATAATAGCAAGCAGCCGAGGTGTAGATGCAATAGATACATTGGTCAGACCCCAGATAATTCCTTGAAGGGAGGTAGAGCCTGTTAGAAAGGCTAGTACCAGTAAACCAAGAAGAAAAGTTGGTTCGACCAGCACAGAAACAAACAGTTCCCGGCTAGTCCCCATTCCTCCAAAAGTTCCTGCGGTATCAAGGCCTGCAAGTGCTATAAAGAAACGTCCCAAGGCAAAGCTGGCTACAAACCAGAATAAGTCGCCGTACCCGCTGAACGGAGCCCAACCGAATGCATTAGGAACGACAAAAGCAGCCATAATCGTTGAGGCCAGAACGACTTCAGGAGTACGGAGAAAAATCCAACTAGTGTGTTCAGAAATCACTTCTTCCTTAGTCCAAAGCTTTCGCAAATCACGGTAAGATTGGAAAAGTCCAGGCCCTTGGCGCATTTGCCAGTAAGCCTTAGTTTTCTTAATTAACCCTTGAAGAAGTGGGGCAAGGACTAAAATAATCAACAAATTGGTCGCTCCGGCAAACAATGATATGATAAAATCCATCTTTCTCCCCCTTCCTTCTAATTGCCTAAGAATAAAACAACAACTAATGTTATTAAAACATAACCTAAATATAGGTGAATATTTCCTGTCTGGATAAATCTGATCTTCTTGGCCAGCCAGAGCAGACTTGCTTTAGATGGTCTATAGAGGATGTCTTCAAAGACAGCTTTTAGCTCGCCGCGATATTTTAGAGAGTTCAAGAAATATCGCGCCCCAGTAAATTCTTTTTCCACTAGGGGATTGGAGCCGAGAATTCGCCTGAACACTATTCTGATTGGCATTGTTACTCCTGCTGCGGAGTATTGCATTCGCGGAGTCAGATCCCCTCCACAATTCCAAGAAGGTCCAGTTTTTCGAATTACATTCCGGTTAAGCAAATGAATGGCACTTCCCAATAGGAAAACGAGGATAATATACTTCAATGAGGCTCCGGCGAGTTCACTCAAAGTCATAATGACACCATACACTTGAGAACTTTCCAGGTTTCCGGCACTAAAGTCTGATCCGCTTAAGGTTTGTATTGGAATGTGTATTATCGAAAGAAATCCAAATGGATATAAAATACTAGCTAGAGCAAGCATAACACCGATAAACATAGCCCAATGCTGTGAAGGTTCTACCTCTGTAGCATAGAGCATCTGGTTACTGCGTGGTTGACCCAAAAAAATGATGCCAAACCATTTAACCATAGTGGCAACTGCTACTGCCCCTACTATTCCCAAAAGTGAAACACATAAGGGTAATACTACTCTGCTCCAGCCGTCGCTCATTTCTCGGGCCCCTTGCCAAAGAGAATTAAACAATAACCACTCTCCCAGATCGGAA
>JAJZSC010000181.1 GCA_021849995.1 Bacillota bacterium
CCCAGTATTTGCTGCCTGGGCCTGGGCTTGGGGTGGTTGGGTTTTCGGAGATAAGCTCTTAAATGCCCATGCACCCCCAACTGCTAAGCTCAGCACCAGGAAAATAAGGACTAATTTTTGCTTCATAAATAACACCTCACATCTAAAGATTACTTATTGCTTAACCGGGTTCATACTTTTTTGATATATCTGACTTTCATGCCACAGATGTGCCACCAAACGCATGAAAATTAAACGGAGGAGATGACCGATGCCCAGTGAACCGATTTTGCGGAGGCGCGTAAGCGAGCGAGTGCTGCGCAACGTGAAACTGTGCCGAAGGTTCACATGCAGATTCCTTGAGGGTTTCGGACACAGTAGTGAAGCAGCCGAGTGAGTAGCGCCGCAGCAATGGTGAATGGGCATGGTCAGCTCCAGAGTAGCTTGCAAATAGCAGTATTTTTAAGTGCAGAAAGCATATCTTTCGCGGGTGCATAAGCGCATCTAGATAGCCGCCTGCGCCTATGACTTGGCCCCAGCCAAGATTTCTTTAGCTTGTTTTTTTCTCAGATTATGCAGGCTCTTTAAGCGACGGTCTGCCAAGCGCATTTCGGTTGCAACTACTGCCACTTCCATAAGAGCTCTCAGGTAGAATACTCCACTTACTTTAGTATGCCATTCATCGATAGCTTGATTGAATTCGATCCAGTATTCTAGATCTTCTTCAAAAGGACCATAAGTAGTTCCTTCCCTAATTCCGTTTACCAAATCTCTAACTAACTGGGCAATCTTATTTTCCCCCGTCGAGAGAACTTTTAAAACATTTTCAAATTCGAGACTTACTTTTTCTGTAGGCAGCGGAGAGTCCGGGGAGTGTCTCCTGTTCACGCGTTGGCGGGTCATCTCACTAATGCTCTGACCGCGTTCGATAAAGCCCCGGGAAATCTCCAGCAGCCGTTCAATAAATAAAGGATTATCTTCGTTGGTCAACTCTTCACGTGAATGTTCGTAGAGCCAGAGGACTTTTTCAAGCTTGGTTTTTAGTTCTTTTGGTTCACGAAGTTCATAGGAGCTCATGGAATGAGAATGAATAAAGGTGTTTAAGCTTCCTAAAAAATAAATTGATGTTTCTTGGAATAAATGGTGAAGCTCTTCCTGAAGTTTTAACTTATATTTAGGTGGGGCAAGAACCCTATTAATCAATAGAGCTACACCCAAACCAATAAAAATGGCTAAAGAACGTATTCCTGCATGGGTTAAAAACGTATCAGGTGGGGAGTCCAGAATGAATATGATTGAGACTACGCCAAGATTCAGAGTTTTGGACCAGTTTATCTGATTAGAGATCATAATCATTATTATTGACGCAAAGCCGATAACTAAAGGACCGGTCCCTAGAAGAAGACCAATAATAATCGCAAGAATTACGGCCAGTATGTGAATACCAATTTGTTCCCAGGCATTTTTAAGTGCTTTGCCGACGGATGGCTGCATATTTATTGCAGCAGTAATCGCAGCAAAAGTTGCAGGTTCTACTTTTATGGTCTTGCATATAAATAGAGCTAAAGTTATGGCTAGGCCTGTTTTAATAATTCGTGCTCCTAAAATCATAAAACTCTCCCATCTGTACAAAATTAGAATTTGTTGACTACAAGATTAATAAGATAAGCAGCTTAAGAGAACTGAAACTTCATACTTCATACTTCATTATTTTTCAGGGTAGCCTTTCATGCCGCTATGCAACACCATGAGAGAATGAAAAAGAGTGGATGTCTCCAGGATTTTGGTTTACAACGGTCACTCGGTAAGCTGCGCGGACCAAACTAGCGCTCAAATTACTTCGCTCTAACGGGTGCCTGGCCAAATCGGCTCCTGCCTCAGTGGCCAGTTGGAAACGTCCTGTTTCCAACCCGTTCCGCTACGTACTTTTCGCGAAGTTTGGTTTCCTGCTCGCTTAAAGCCGTTCCCTTATGTAAACCAAACTCCTTCGGTAGCTTCTTGAGCTTGGAACTGCTTTTTTCAGAGCAACATAACGGTACGCGGATTACTATATGAATAAATTATCCTTATATGTTAATAATCCTGCCTTACCCCTTGTTGATCTTATAAAAAAAGGGCACAATGTAGATAGTTGATCCTTTATAACTGCTCATGAAGGAAGTGAAGGTTTTGATATTCCGAACCTACTTAAAAAAGGTTTATATAGTAATCGGTATAGCTGGGTTATTGTTCTTATCTTTGTTTTCCTCAGGATTTTCAGATAGAGTAGTAAACCTAACGAACTTAACAAATCAAACTAATCAAACAAACTCTAATTCAGCATCTACAGAAATTCTACACCTGGAAGCCAGTGAACTTGCGCTTCTGAAGGATAACATCAGAGAGTTCCTTGAAACTAAAGACAATAAGGCTAAGGAGATAGTTACTTCACTTCAAAGTGGCAAGGTGTTTGCAGAATTTGATATTCTTGGTGCCAAAAGGCATTCAGATGAAATCCATCTTTATTTGTGGGTGCTGCAACAAGGTGTTGTAAAAAATCCTCAGGGTTTTAATATCCCCTCGAGTTTTTCCGCTCCAGTAGTTGTTAAGTTACGAGGACTTTCTCCACAATTGACAGTTGCTGCTATTGTTAGACCTTGGGAAGAGTTAGAAAGTAGTAAAGAAGTTCCTCTGGCATTTCAAAGCGTACTTTATGGATATCCACGAGAATCCAAGGAAGAACAGTTGAGCCAAGAAATAACTAAGCGCGCCAAACAATACTTTGCCACGAATACCTATAAACTTTTTACAACTGACCAGAATTTTCGCTTGCCGCCAATAATGCCCAATGGAGTGGTATCCCCTGATAGAACCAAGGCTGCGTATCTGTATCCTAATGAATGGGAGACAATCAGTGATATTTATCTGGAAACCGTTTCAGCCGATGGAGCTAAAATATGGACTAAGCTTAGTATTGATCAGTCTGTCAGGTTTAATATGTGGAATAAAACCGGTCAAGTATTAGATAAATATACCCCGAAAAAAATACTTTGGGAAAATGATAATAGCTTATTAGTGATTGTAGGTTATGCCTATGGAACAGTTTCTCCAGGAGGGGATCTTATCAGGCTAAACGTAGATACCGGTCGAGCAGAGATGGTATATCCTGCCCTTGAATATGGCAATCAGCAGGTTACAGATATGCGGATTATTCGTGGACAGCTTAAGCTAATCATTACAACTTTTGATTCCAATATGACAAATCCTAAAACCGTAAGCCCTGATCAATTAAATCCATATTTTCCAAATCCAAATGAATTAAGTCCGCACCAACCAAATCCGTTCCAACCAAGTCCGCATCAGCCCAACCCCAACCCCAACCCCAACCCTCATCAGGAAATTCCTCTACCTGAAGCACCAAATTTATTTAAAAATGTAGTAAAACCTACTCCGGCTTAAGCAAGTAAAATAATGTCTAATATATTAGGCTCATAAAGGTGGTTCATTTTTTGTTTTATAAGAAATATTAGTTCACTAGGTTAATATAATCTGGGCAAAGTATTCAACAATATATCTTGGTTAATAACTGTATGAATAAATCAAGCTAAATATAAGACCAATAAAATACAAGATCAATAAATAGAAGCATGTATAAATATTAGAAGGAGAAGTCATGTAGACTCTCCTTCTAATATTTCCCTACATAAGTATTGAGTGATATAATCAAAGGAAGTGTATCAAGAAGGAGGGAATTATTAGTGGATTTCGCCACTTTAATAGCAAGAGAGTTTAATCTTAAGGCAACTCAAGTAAAGGCAGCGATCGATTTATTAGACGGGGGTAATACTATCCCGTTTATTGCCCGTTACCGTAAAGAAGCAACGGGAGAACTTGACGAGAACAGTTTACGTGATATATTTGACAGGCTTAACTATCTGCGAAATTTGGAACAGAGAAAGGGAGAAGTTATCCGTCTTATAGACGAACAGGGGAAACTAACTCCGGAGCTTGAAGCCCAGATAATGTCCGCAACAGTTCTGCAAGAAGTAGAAGATCTCTATCGACCATACAAACAGAAACGTCGCACCCGTGCATCTGTTGCTAAAGAAAAGGGTCTTGAGCCTTTAGCACTATTAATTTTGAGTCAGCCTGTGGATATTTCACCTGAAGTGGAAGCAGTTTCTTACCTAAATAAGGATCTCGGTGTAGAGTCGATTGAAGATGCAATCGCGGGAGCCCTTGATATTATTGCGGAAATGATTTCTGATGACGCAAGTGTTCGTCGAAGAATCCGGGAAGAGACTTTTAGGCTTGGTGAAATTGTAGCTGCTGGGAAGAAGCCTGAGGAGCGTTCAGGTGATGAGAGGTATTATGATTATAAAGAGCCGCTTCGCAAGATTCCGCCCCACCGGGTTTTGGCTTTAAACAGGGGGGAGAAAGAAGAGTTTCTTTCTGTAAAAATCGATTTTCCTAGCGCTAATCTCATTCGGATTATAGAGAACTCCTATATCAAATCCGGCCCTTGTACTTCATTAGTTAGAACAGCTGCTGAGGATTCCTATAAAAGGCTGATTGCTCCCTCTATCGAACGTGAGCTAAGATCTGAACTGTCTGAAAAAGCTGAGGAACAGGCAATTAAAGTGTTTGCTGCTAATCTTCGTCAACTTCTTCTGCAGCCGCCGGTGAGAGGGAAGGTTGTTCTCGGGCTTGACCCTGGGTTTAGAACAGGCTGTAAACTTGCCATAGTGGATGATACCGGGAAACTGCTGAATATCGGGGTGATTTATCCTCATCCTCCTCAGAATAAGCGTGCCGAGGCCAAAAATATACTTGTTAAGACTATTCGTGACTATAAGGTTGAAATTATTGCGATTGGGAACGGAACAGCCTCCCGTGAAACAGAAGAAGTCGTGGCCGAACTGATCCAGGAACAAGCTCTTAATTCCGAATATATTATAGTTAGTGAAGCAGGGGCCTCGGTCTATTCGGCATCAAAGTTAGCAGGGGAAGAATTTCCGGATTTTGATTTATCCTTGCGCAGCGCGGTATCAATCGCTAGGAGATTACAGGATCCTTTGGCAGAGCTCGTGAAAATTGAACCCAAATCTGTTGGGGTAGGACAATATCAGCATGATGTTCAGCCAAAGCGTTTGGATGAATCCCTGCATGGGGTAGTTGAATCTTGTGTTAATGCTGTAGGAGTGGATCTTAACACTGCCTCACCTTCACTTTTGCAATACGTTGCCGGACTTAAGCCTGCTGTGGCTAAAAATATTGTCAAGTGGCGTGAGGAGCATGGAAAATTCCGGACCCGGGATCAAATCCGGTCTATTCCTCGTTTGGGTGAACAAACCTATATCCAGTGTGCTGGTTTTATCAGACTTCCGGATGGAGATAATCCCCTAGAGAATACTCCTGTTCACCCCGAATCTTATGAATTGGCTAAAAATATCTTAAGTAAGATAGGGATGAAACCGGAGGATTTGAAGGAGAGAAGTGCGGAAGTTCGTGCAGCAATCATAGGACTAGATCCGCAGGAGATCGCTCGGGAATTTGGAGCAGGGCTGCCCACTGTAAAAGATATCCTTGCCGCGCTTCAAAGACCAGGACGCGATCCCCGTGAGGATTTACCTAAACCTCTATTAAGACGAGATGTTACTCATTTGGAAGATCTTAAAGAGGGTATGATTTTAGAAGGAACTATCCGTAACATTGTGGATTTCGGAGCGTTTATAGACATAGGTGTTAAACATGATGGTTTAGTCCATATTTCCCAGATAACAAATAAATTTATTAAACACCCTATGGAAGTTATCTCAGTGGGTGATATTGTAAAGGTTAAGGTTATTGGAATTGATAAGCAGCGAGAAAGGGTAAGCTTGTCTATGCGTGACGTAACAACATTGGAGGGATCAGTTCTTTAGATGTCAAGCATCAGACGGCATAATTTAGAAGGTATTATAGCAGTACTATTGTCTGCTACCTGTTTTGCAGTCACTGCAATTCTCCTGAAAAAAGCGTTTATGCTCGAGCTTAGTCCCTTGGAGATCCTAGCTCTACAATCCTGGCTGGCATCCTTAATTTTGCTTATCTATACAGTATTTTTTCGTAGAGAAGTGTTTAAAGTTTCTCTGAGATTTCTCATTGTCATCTCGCTTCAAGGGATAGCCGGAAGCTTAGGCACAAGCGTGTTTTATGCTTATTCCCTAAAGCTTTTGCCGGTTTCGGTAGCGACACTTTTACTATACTTATACCCGGTCCTGGTTATTGGAGCCGGAGTACTGCTCTTCAATAAGACGGTAAGCCGTCAGGAAGGGCTCGCTTTGTTTCTCACGCTCCTGGGAACTGTGACAGCAAGTGGGGTTTTCTTAGGAGTAGAGAATGTATCTATGATGGGAATTCTGTTTGGTATAGGGGCAGCTGCTTCTTACGCAGTGTTTAACCTTGTTGGGGAAATAGCCCTGAATGAAGTTTCCCCTCTTACTACCATGTGTTTTTCCCAGTGGGTCAGTACTGTAGGGCTCTTTATCTATTTTCGTGGAGATATTACCCGGATTCCATGGACAAGTCCAGGAATTTGGCAAATTGGACTTGCCCTTGCAACGATTGCGTCAATCCTCCCGTTTTATCTGGTACTGGTAGGGATTCAAAGGATAGGTGCAGATAAAGCGTCTATTTTAAGTACTTTTGAGCTGCCAATGACATTTTTCTTAGCAGCCTTATTTTTAAACGAGACTCCTACTTTACTCCAAATAGTAGGTGGAGGCTTGGTTCTTGGAGGAATCATTTTGCTTAACAGGAGGAAATTATATGTCAAAGAACCCTGAACTAATTTTTATTCATGATGGTTTAATCAAGCCAATTACCGCTCCTGAATTTCGGGGAAGCATTCTTATAGAAGGCAGTAA
>JAJZSC010000182.1 GCA_021849995.1 Bacillota bacterium
TTCTTTAGTTCGCTTAGCTTTCCTAGCATGCCCTGAGACAGAGAGAACAGTAGGTTCGGGTGCATTACGATTAGCCTCTACTTCAGCCTCGTTAAAGATTGAGATTTGGTTAGACTCCTCCCCAAGAAGGTACTTGCTCTTTTCACTCGATTGGCCGTACATGTTCTTTTGGAAGCTAGATAGGATATTAGTGAGTTTATCTATTCTAGCATTCTGTGCTTGAATCTGAGCTTCAAGCTTTGAAATGTATTCAGTTACCTCGGGCGGAATGCCCTTCAAATTGTTAGTTTTCATGCTCTAATTATACCATAGAAACCCTTGAAAATCCAATATTATCAAGGGTTTAGAGGCTATTCACATGTTTATTTTTTAATAAAAATCTCTTGATTTGACCTCACCAAAACCTTTAGGTGGATCTATGGATAAACCCTCCATAAGTAGGCGAAGTTGCCTGGAATCAATGTTTCTAACATCAATGGGATCCTTGGGCCACTTGAACCGAGCACCAGCCCCATCCAGCCTCTTGTAATAGATAACAAATCCGTTACTGTCCCAAGTTAAGGCTTTCAAGCGGTTTCGGCTCTTATTGCAGAAGAGGAAAAGATAGTTACCAAAGGGATCCATATTGAAGTCCTGTTTAACCATTATGGCAAGGCCATCAACTGACTTCCTTAAATCAGTGGCTCCACAAGCTATATAGATGCCATCGAAGCTTGTAATCTCTTTTAGCATACAGTATCGACAACCTTGACAACTTGGGTAAGCAAAGAGGGGCTAAACCCAGAACCTACACAAATTGACCATTTTCCGTAGACGAGCCTGATCTCACTAACAGGCCGCTCCTCTTTAGTAACGGTGACATCAGCCCACTGAGGGCCTTGTTGTTCCTTTTTCTGCTTAACTGTTCTTGCCCAGTTAAGATATTTCTGGTAGTGAATGTCCTTTGCTTCACACCAGGACTTTGCGGTCATTCCACTGGCTCTACACTCTTCAACCAGTGCTATCTTTTCTTCAAGCTTCATTCTCATTCCTAGCCACCCCCATGATTAATATCATGAAGATATTTTCTCACGGGGAGCCTTAACTGTCGATGCACCCTAAGATTAAGCGCTTACTATTATACTACAAGATCCGGTGAAGCTTTGTCGAAATGTGCGTGGATCCCGGGTGAACAGTAGAAAAACAAAAAGAACCTTAAAAAAAGGTCCTTTTTGTAAATGGTTCCATGATTTACAGATAATTTACACTACAAAATAGAACAACGTTCCTAACACAGCATTAATAGTGGCAATAATCCCTATCGCTCTTGCTTTAGCTAAACCACTTAAATCAAAGTGGTTTAATACATTACCTTTAAAGAAATAGAGAAAAACCAATGTATATAGCAGGGCACCTATAGCATACTTAACGATATGATACTCTATACCTCTATCACCTTCAATAACTAAATCTTCCCCAATGCTTAAGATTGAGATTAATGTGCTACCATCCCTAAAGATACCATAGCTATAATAGAATGCCCCTAACCACCATCCCCATTTAGTACCTAGCCACATTCCAATCCCTGAAAGTATACCAATCACTGCCAAAAATAGCACCGACATTTCCAGAACCCGATTTGAAATACCCATTGATTCCGATATTTCACCAAACGAGCTACCTAATATGAGTTGTAGTCCCAATAAACCAAAACCACCAATCAGATTTAATACTGAAAAAATTGCTACACCTATAGGTCTCTGCACAATAAACCCTCCTCATCAATAGCTTACAAATAAAAGCATATCATAGAAACGAGGGAAATCATGTCGAAACTTGTAAATATTGCAAAATATATGCAGAAAGGAAGGCCATGGCCTTCCCCAGTTTTATTATTTGTGCACCTTACCCAAAAAGTTCTCCCTTTAGCACAGTTACGGCTTTACCGGCTAAAATTACTCTGTCACCTACCACCTTAACTTTTACCATTCCACCTCTTGCAGAGGCCTGATACCCTACCAATTCAGACTTACCAAGTCGTTCTTGCCAGTAAGTCCCTAAGCAGCAATGAGCAGAACCAGTGACTGGGTCTTCATCAACTCCTGCCCGTGGTCCAAAGAATCTGGAAACAAAGTCATATTCATCTGAATTCGATCTGCTCGTTACTATGATACCTCTACAATCTAGTTCTTTAAGCAGATTTAAATGAGGCTCTAGATTTTTTACAGCCTCTTCACTTTCCAGCTCAAAAATGTAATCCATTCGATTTTTGCCACTGTAAACAGGACTAGCCTTTAGAGCCTCAGTTATAAAATCAGGGGCTGTGGCCTCAGAACTCGGCTCTGCAGGGAAGTCTAATAATATCCAGTCTGAATCTAGCTTGGCAGTCAAGAGACCGCTTTTGGTTTGAAACCTTGCCTCTTCCCGTTTATTCAGATAACCCATCTCCCACAAGATATGAGCACTTGCTAAAGTCGCATGACCACATAAGTCTACTTCAACCGTTGGTGTAAACCAGCATAAATCGAAGTATCCGTCTTGCTTGTAAAGGAAGGCTGTTTCAGAAAGATTCATTTCGTTTGCTACTGCCTGCATCCAGGTCTCTGATTTTTCCTCCGCCAATATACATACTCCTGCTGGGTTGCCCTTAAAAGCTTTTTCCGTAAAAGCATCTACTTGATAAATCGATATTGACAAACTGTCACCTCCTAAAGACCATTATTCTCATTCTATTTTTTGCGATATTATTAATCCCTGTGTAATATTAACCTAAAATAATGAAATTCAACGACAACCTTTTAGGATCACATTAACTATAATTGAATACGGCACTTTTTATCAAATGTTGTACAAGAGAATTTTAAGCTATCGCCCCATCCTTTTCTGCCTTCTCATATAATTGATAAAGAATTTTGGATTGTTTTTCTGAGGGTGGTAATAGTTTTCCTTTAGCCATTTTTTCCAAGATATCTAACTGAGTTCCTGATATATTGGATGTAGCTTCATATTTCTTATAATACTCATATAGATGTCCCCAGATTCTACTATCAGTTTTAACGACAAACATTTGGATTTCTATGCTGTTATCTAATTTTTTATCCTTCCTATCTTCTCGCTTATGAAACTTTTGTTCCTCTTTATCTACCAATAATTGATCATCAATGGTTATTCCCAAATTCATTAATTTGATAGTTTCCCAGCATCTTGTTTTTTTACACCATTGTGCCACATTTGCCGAGCCTTCTGGGGTATTAAGCAGTTCCTCATAGACTGCCTTGGTAATAGTCTTTATTAATTTTACTAAACTAGGTGGTAAACTCTGTTCTTCCCAGATAAGATTAAAGTTAAAATGTTTACCCGACTTTTCCGTTAAGTAAGATAGATACGAAATGGTATAGGCCACAATCTGAGCCCTAAAACCTCCATCGTACCACTCTGAATTTGATACTATCTTCTCTACACCCCTGAATAAAATTACTCGTGAGACCGCGTCCCTAAAGTAGCTTTCGGTAATAGCAAGGTTATCCTTCTCGAGCCAATCTGTAACATGATCCGCAAATGTAGCAAAGCTATATTGAGCACCTCTAGATACCATCTCTGGTTTTTGCAACCATACATTCTCGCTCTTTGATAAAAAGGTTTTGTCTAACAACTGAGATTTAGGATTCTCTAACTGAAATTGCTTTTTTTCAACAGCTGATAGGTACGCTTGCTCATTAAGATATTCCCCTCTAACTCTCTCATAGAACCAGTGTGTACGCCGTTGGGAGCCACTGACAGCGGATACCCATATTCTCTTCGAGTAGTTTTTCATTTCCTTATGGAAAGGACTATTAGAAAAGAAATCCGATTTATTAACCTTGTTTTGGGTATTTGCATATTCAGATACTTTTGACACAAAATCGTTTTGTTTTTCTCTATCTTTCACCACAGAGAGTTTCATTTGGACCGATACATTTGACACATCTAATTTAGAGTTCTTCTTTGCGGCGTAAATAGCGGAAGTAGTTTGCCCTCCATTGACTATTTGGAGATTTAATATCTTGGTTATGTTGCCATTTTGATCCAACTCAACTTCCGTCGCTGTAGCCGTAATTCCGTTGTTATACGCGAAAAACATTTCAGGCTTATATTCTATAGTATTTCTTATACCTTTATTAACACTTCCCTTAAACTGGAGAAAAGTTCTAACGTTCTGTTCAAATAATTTTTGGCCAAACTTCTCGTAAATATTTACTATCTGATCACCTTTAATTACTGTTAGAAAGGATTTATACTCGTCTGAAAGAGTTGGTATTTCCAGACAGGGCAGATCAAGTTCGAATTCTGAATCGCTATTATTATATTCAGATAAAAATGCTTTATATATATATTCAATATCGACTACCCTAAATTCAGTTAAAATCCCATCTATATGTTCCGGTGGAAGTTCTGATAAGGTCCTTGTAATTTTGCCATCGGTTAATATAATTAGACGTATTTTATTGACGTGCTTGTCATGAATATATCGGAAAATATTAAAGGCCATAGAATGGGCTTCCGAGGTTTCTTCCATCTCTCTATATAACCCTTGGATACTTTTCTTGTAAAATGTTTTTAATCGATTAAACTTTGTGTTAATCAGACTTTTAGTAAGAGTTATTATCTCGTTTTCTTGAAAAAACTGATGAACTAAGAGCGATAGTATTTTTCTCTCTTCATCATAATCATAACCATATACCTCAATACCAGTTTTAATATATTCAGCCGCAGTATAGTTGTTTGTTAAATCCCCGGTAGAAACTAACTCCTCACAGACATTTTCAAAAAATGCCTGTGCTTTCATTAGTCCCCTACTCTCAGCATCTGATAAAATAGATTGTAAAAAATCCTGATGAAACTCACTTAAGCTAATCATTTTCATCACCCACTATTCAATAAGGAATTTATTTGAACTTCGAAACTGTCACATTTTGATAAGTCGATAACATATTTAATATCAATAATTTGGCTCTTAAGTTCCGTTATAGATATCCTGGGGAACCCGTTAGATATGTGATAAGCCTTTACCCTATCTACAATAAATCTTTGTAGGGGCTCCTTTACAAGCTCCGGTATATAACCATACTCGATTAGTTTGTATTCAAATGTGTCAATTATTTCAATAGAATCTTCAGGGACTAGTGTGCGTATATTTTGGGCAATGTCCTCCACTGACTTTCCGTTTTCGGCTGAAGTTAAGGCATATGAGAATAAATATAAAGGTTCCTTTTCACTATTAAGTTGATGATAGGAAGATATAAAAGCAAAAGCTCCTTTGGAAGTACGATGGGATTTAACCTCAATTGCAGCGTCTTCCAAGAGAAAATCCTGCTTATCTGATTCAGGACCTACCCACGAATTTATCGCTTGCTTTACTCCAACTTTCTTTATAACAAAGTCCCTCAGGCATATCAATTCTGTAAATAGTCCCATTTGCCTTTCTACTGTAAACTCATATGACCGTTGGGTCCTAAGTAATTGTTGCCAACGGTTTAGCCTGTTCTCAACTGCATTTATCATTTCGGCGTCTGTTTGAGATCTTTTGGCTACCTTAACTAAGTCCTCACAAAGGGCTAGGAATATCTCCCAGTCCTCAGACTTATTAAGAATCAAAAAGAGCTCTATTTTGTTTTCAGCAGAATTTCTTCTTAAGATTGATATTCCTCTTAGCTTGATCTTATTTTCATCTATAAAGTCACCGTTGTTGGTTTGGAGACAGAACCCATAATTGCCTCTGGCTTCTTTTATCCAAAATAAATTGTGAGGTGTCTCATAGTCAATTCGTCTCTGAGAGGATTCCGGCATGACCGCCCAAGGATTTGCAGAATTAGTCATCGTACTCCTCCTCGTTCAGTAGTTGTTGTACATATACGGTATTAATTTTGAGCTTTACTGTTTTGTTACTACTTCTAATTCCCCCCGGGAAACTAATTCCAAAAGCAGCCAACTCTATATCTTTACCTGTATCTGTTTCTAGGTCTAGGATATGTAACATCAGAAGGGGTTTTTTCATTTTTTCCCGTATGCTCTTACGGATACTTCCTAAGACATCTCTTTCTGGCTTCGTAAAGGTTATTGACTCGGCTGAACCGGAGGACACTTGCCTGTTTTTGATCTCATAATATTCACCCTTATTAGTACCTTTTCTTGTTTCTATATTTACTTGTATATTTCCTATTTCAAAAGATTTTTGACTATTACCGTTATATAGAGCTACATCCCATAAGGTATCTACTTCTCTGACATACTTTTTCACGAAATCAATTGGCATTCTAGACCTAAGACCAAAAGGGTCTGAGTAGTAGACTTTGAATTCTTCAAGAAATTGACCAACGAATTCTTTGCTAGTATCTCTCCATAGGTAGCTTTTACCAACCTGCTCAGGTGAATACTCTTTAAGAAGTTTATCTAATATGTTTCTAATTGCTTGTACATTAGACCTTATAGTAGTTTCATCATTATTAAGCCAGCTAGTTTCTTTTAAATGTCCATCTAGCTTCATCTCAAAATATACATCTTTACTACTCTTTTGCTTATTCCTTGCAGTAACCTGAAGGCCACTATCAGGATGGTATTGAACTGACAATCCGAAATCATTGGGTGTCATTTTCGCTTCAGACATTCTCTTAAAGTTATCCATTAAGTCTTCAGTTGCTTCGATTATAAGGGCAAAATTATTAATCATAGACCTGCTCATATATATTTTACACAGATCCTCATAGCCTTCTCGGTAACCAAACCATCTACCCATTTGCATTAGTGTGTCATAAAAAACAGTATTCCTTAAAAAATAACTTACACTGAGACCTTCAAGTGTATATCCACGTGAGAGACTCGTTCCCCCAATCACAATCGCATT
>JAJZSC010000183.1 GCA_021849995.1 Bacillota bacterium
GGAAAGATAAAAAAAATAAGAACTTCAGCTGGAGGAAAAATGCCTGAAACTATAATAAAGTATCTCTCACAACAAGAGCTTGCGAAGGTGCATCAAAAATATGGGAAACCAGGTGAAATTTCCCCTGGAGTACCCGGGAAAAAAAGCAAAAAATACTCTTCTAGTTCTAAGCATAAGGAAGAGAAAGAATTGAAAAGTGGTGATGTTAAAAGCCGGTCTGACGATGCAGTTTAAAGGTTACTTTTATTATTCTACAGTTGCATAGTATTATTCCCTAAATAGTTGACCATACTACTATTAAACAGAAGAAGTTGGAGGGTATGTAATGCGATTCTCAATTCTTGAAGAATATTTTTTACAGGCAAGTCACCGGCTACCGGAGGAAGCCCAAAGAGTTCTTTTAGGGGTACCGCCAACATAACGCGGATTTCGTACGCTAAGCCATAACACAAAGGGAAATGTCAGATTTTCCGTACGTTAAGGAAGTCCAGCTTCTGTTTCTTGACAACGGAGTGGTCGTAAAGTCTCAAGAGATGTAGTTTGTTTTAAGTTGAATGTGTATTCACCTAGGAAATTGATGTGTTCCCATCCAAGTGGTGAAATATGATACAGCAATT
This sequence comes from Bacillota bacterium, assembly GCA_021849995.1. Taxonomy (GTDB): domain Bacteria; phylum Bacillota; class Desulfitobacteriia; order Desulfitobacteriales; family Desulfitobacteriaceae; genus JAJZSC01. Next base: position 618 of record JAJZSC010000183.1, read on the forward strand.
CATCTCTCAGAGAACCTTGCTCCTTTTTGAATTCCATTGCTTTGGCCAGATAGACGGTGTTCCATACGCTAATAGCATTTATCAGAATATTTAATGCACTTGCCCGTTGGAGCTGATCCTGTAGCGCACGTTCACGTAACTCCCCATGTTTTCCGAAGGATATATCTGTGGCCAGGGCATTCATTTTTTCCCCCTTATTTAATGCTCGGTGAATCCTGCGACGAAGAGCTACGCTCGAAATATAATCCAAGATAAATATTGTCTTTTCAATACGGCCCATTTCGCGGAGTGCTGTGGCCAAACTGTTTTGCCTCGCATAAGAACCCAGTTTCCCCATGATAAGCGAAGCAGATACGGTTCCTTCGTGGATTGAGTGAGCAAGCCTCAGTACATCATCGTAGTTCTTTTGAATAATTTTTGTGTTAATTTGACCACGCAGCAGCTTCTCCAATTTAGGAAAATCACTTGCTTTTCCAATAGTATACAGTTTGGGGTCGGCCAAATCACGGATCCTAGGTGCAAATCGAAATCCGAGTAAATGCGTTAATCCGAAGACTTGATCTGTGTAACCAGCTGTGTCTGTGTAGTGCTCCTCGATAGTCAAGTCAGTTTCATGGTGCAATAGTCCGTCAATGACGTGAACTGCATCCCGGGCATTGGTGTTAATAACTTTGGTATAAAAACTAGAAAACTGATCACTGACAAATCGGTAAATGGTAGCACCCCTACCTGTACCATAGTGCGGGTTGGCATCCGCATGTAGTGAGGATACACCTATTTGTATACGCATGCCATCTGATGAGGATGTTGTACCGTCTCCCCAATAAGAGGGCAAAGTAAGTCGGTGATGGAAATTCACAAGCACTGCTTGTGCCTTATTCATGGCGTCTTCATAGAGACGCCATTGCGCAGTGTTAGCCATCTGCCGATAAGAAATGCCTGGTGTAGCTTCGGCCATCTTGGTCAGACCTACATTTGTTCCCATTGCCATAAGAGTAGCCATTAGGATTGTTGTTTCTTTTTCATTAGGAATCCTATTAGTTGATGCATGTATAAATTGTTCGTGAAAGCTTGTCCAATGGGCAACGTCCATCAACAAATCGGAAAGATTAATGCGTGGTAGCAACTCATAAAGGGATAAACTAAAATTTCTGGATTCATCCGGTACATCTTTCTCTAATCGATCAATGTGGAGCTTACCGTTCACCAGATTAACACCCTCTAGTTCTACTATATTTTTTGAAACCCATTGAAGACGATTTAACAGTGAATCGGTTCGCTCTTCTATGTATTCGTTAGCAGACAAGTCTACTGCCAATCTTATTGAACTACTTTCAGTCCTGGACCAATCATATTTAGAGATAAGATATTCGTCGAAGTCTTTATGCTGACGGCTACCATCAATAGATACATCCCCAGATCGCACATAATTCCTCAACTCTGTAAGGACAGCCATTTCGTAATAATGTCGGTTAATCGTACCATCATTGTCAAAGACATGATTTTGCCAGCGATTAGAGACAAAATCAAGAGGTGCCTCATCTGGTACTTTTCTTTTGCCATTTTCATTCATGTCTCGGATAATATCGATGGCTATCATTAATGGTTCCGCAGACTTTCTAGATCGGAATTTAAATGATTTAAGAAAGGTTGGAGTATATTTACGCAGAGTGTAAAATTTCTTTTCCAACAAATCCAAATAATCATAATCAATGGGACGTGCTAATTGTTTTGCTTCTTCCACAGATTTGACCAACTGCTCCCATGGCATAACAGCTTCCAATGCAATAAAAGGGTCAATGCCTTCATTTCTGGCGTTTATTAGTGCATTTCCAAGATCAGCGAAATGAACAACTTTTTCGTTTATTGACTTTCCTTGTTGCTTTTGAATCTCTTCCTGAGCTTTTCGGCCTTTGGACAGTAGTGATAGAATCTGTCGGTCGTGAATTTCAAACGCTTGGTCAGTTAAATCTTGAATAAGTTCGAGCAGATAGGCAACCAGTATTGCATATTTTTTAGTTTCGTTAAACCTCCGGAAAGATTGAGGCTCATATCTCACACCAATTTTGGAAAGCTGACGCAGCCGGTTTGGATGAATACCTTTCGTATCAATTGTTAGTTGTAAATCTCGTATGTATTCAAGCTTTTGGATTACTTTGAGAAATGAGTCTGGTGAACAAGTACCTGGTATATCCCTTAGCCATGCCAGGTACGTTTTGCTGCTTTGTGGCATCGTAGACAGTATGTGTTCAAGTTTTACCAATTGTTCCGCGGTTAGTGAGGAAACCAGTAGCTTGAATATTTTTTCTTCCGCACGTTGGCGGGATTCCCATACCACTCGTTCAATCGTGGTCATTGCTGGTAAAATAATCTTTTGTTTCCGCAATTCGTCGATAGCCATTCGTATTAGATAACTTGAATTGCCGTTTTCCAGCGAATACTTTAGCATTGTGCGTGAAAGAGATCGGTATTCCGATAAAGTAAAGTTCTGAAAACCATAGGCCTGTCGGATTTCCTCCAAATGCTCCCGTCTTGTCGGTTCCCGCTGAGCATAAAGTGGGTATACATCTGGATCGATATCAACTTGGTTAGCAATGTAGTTAAGGACCTTGTCTGGAATGGATTTCTGGTCAGACAGGGGCCATCCAGGATAACGGAGAATTGCCAATTGCACAGCAAAACCTAAACGATTATGGTCACGGCGGTGATTATTTATTATGTCTAGGTCATGTTGAGAAAAAGTATAATATGTGCCTAGATCCCAATCATTGTCCGCCGGGATCTGCATAAATTCCTGTCGTTGCTCCGCTGTCAGTAATTCTTTTCCTCTCAAAATCCACACCTTCTATATATAAGGTCAATATTAACTTAGTTATCAGGATTTGTATTTGTATTGATATTAATATCTAAAAACTAAAATACTGATTTTCCTTTCGAATCGCATAATGGTGACAGCAATTCTCTTGTCTATTTAATAGACATAGTACTACTCCGTTATTTTGAGGTGGATATAATGTGTCGGTAAAGGGTAGCTCTTGAAACACCAATCATTTGACAAATATCTTTTATGGAATGGTTTGGATCATTTAATAATGCTTTGGCAGCAGCAATCTTCTTATCGTCCATTACTTTGGGCCTACCACCTAGGCGACCTCTAGCTCTGGCGGCTCGTAAACCGGCATATGTTCTTTCTCGAATGATATCTCTTTCAAACTCAGCTAATGCCCCAAACACATGAAAAATTAGTTTACCTCCAGGTGTAGTTGTATCAATATTTTCCTGAAGACTTCTAAAGCCAATCTTTCTTTCATGAATATGGTTAACAACTTCAATAAGCTGTTTAAGCGATCGACCTAATCGATCTAACTTCCATACCACAAGAGTATCTCCTTCACGCATGTATTCCAGTGCCTCCTCCAGTCCAGACCGTAATGGTTTTATTCCACTTGCTACATCCTCATAAATTTTTTCACATCCTATACAGATGAGAGCATCTTTTTGGAGATCAAGATTTTGATCTTGTGTTGACACTCTTGCATATCCAACTAACATTCAACCAACTCCAATTAACAGAAATATATTTTTATTGTCTCATAAGTCTTGAAATATGTCAGTAATGATATCCTGTATTTGAGATAAGTTTTGAAACCTATTTTACACCTAACAATTAATTTTTTTAAATATAATAAAAGCATCTCAAAAACGAACGTATGTGAGATAAAATAAGAAGACATTTTTGCGTTGGAAAAAACGGGGCTTTAAATTTTAATATTTTCTAATATCTAAAATAAGGTTTTTTCCTTGTGCTAATTAAACACTTATGATATTATTTTGCCAACAGCAAACGGACTGAAGCCGTTAGATCATTTTCTGCATAACAAGACATTAAATACCACGAAGGTGTTTCTTCGCATGAAGCGAAGGAAACTTTGTGGTTTTTTGTTTTATGGAGGTGTTGACAACGAAATTATAAATAAAAAATTCTAAAGAAATGAGGAAAGAACGATGCATATACCAGATGGTTTTTTAGATACTAAAACTTGGATAACAACAGCAGTTCTGAGTGCAGGAGCGTTGGGTTACAGTGTAAAAAAATCAAGGGAAGAACTGGATGAAAAACAAGTTCCTAAATTGGGTATAATGGCTGCCTTTATCTTTGCAGCACAAATGATTAATTTTCCTATAGCGGGTGGAACCTCAGGCCACCTCTTAGGAGCCGCATTGGCTACGGTGTTGTTGGGGCCATGGAATGCTGCACTGATTATCTCAACTGTATTAGTCATCCAATGCTTTGGTTTCCAGGACGGGGGCATTACGGCCTTGGGTGGAAACATATTTAATATGGCGGTTGTAGGGGTGATCGTTGCTTTTATTTCTTGCAAGATTCTCTCATCGCTCTTTAAAAATGCAGCAGGAAGGAATATTTCCATATTCATTGCTTCATGGTTATCGGTTTTTGTTGCTGCTACTATGGCGTCATTTGAACTGGCTGTTTCCGGGACAGTGCCTTTTTCAGTGGCTTTTCCGGCCATGGCCGGGTGGCATACCCTTATTGGTATTGGAGAAGGACTCATTACTGTAGTGGTGGTGAATACTGTCACCAGAATGGGATTTGTGGATGCAAAAATAGCATCAGTAAGGGGGCAGAGAGATGAAAGGAATCTATAAAATTCTTATATTGGCTTTAATAGTAGCCGCATTTTTATCACCCTTTGCTTCTTCCAGCCCGGATGGATTGGAGAAAGTGGCGGAGGATTTAGGATTCATTGATAAAAGCAATGAATCACCAATAATAAAATCGCCTTTTCCCGATTATGTTTTTCCAGGGATCAAAAATGAAGGAGCAGCCACGGCGGTTGCAGGGATAGCGGGTACGCTTATCACCTTTGGTGTAATGGTTGGGTTGGCCAAAACAGTTGGTAAAAAGACACGAAGAACCCAATAAAATAACAACAATCAGGACCATGAAGGTCTTATCTGGAGAGTTTCCGGAAACCTTCATGGTCTTTTTTTATAACTTGGTAGCAAGTTGCACTATTTTGCATATTGGGCTGAAAAGCCTTTTATGATACCCTTTCCCCAGTTACAACGGAATGTTGTACATGTTAAAAGCTTCCTTGGCAGGGCTTTTAACAAACTTCCTTAGTTTGTTGGTGGTTGAGGATTGCTCAGACCCTCAGCGCCAATGTGTATCCTCTTTTCAGTGGGTATACAGGGGTGTAATGGGCCCCTGTATACCAATATTTTTTATTACATGATTACGAGGAGAGAAGAAAATGAAAAGATGGGCTTTATTATTTATAGCTGTTCTTATTACCGCTTCATTTATTACCGGTTGCACCGGCAGTAAAAGTGACCAGTCAAAGGGAAAGGTTTTGGTTTATGGGGCTGAGTTTGAATATGACAAGGTAAACCCCCTGGTTGAAACCACCAATGTAGATAATCTCATTTTTTCCGGTTTGACTAAATTTGATGAAAACAATCAGGCAGTCCCTGACTTGGCTGAAAAGTGGGAAGTGAGTCCTGATGATGTGCGTTACAGCTTCTCCCTGCGGAAAGATGTAAAATGGCACGATGGTACACCCTTTACAGCAGGATGTAGCTTTGCCCGGTATTGTCTGGAAGCAGATGAAGACTGCTATAACACAGAACCAGTATTGGTTGGTACAGATACTCATAAGGTTGCATGCCTGAAAAGGAGTGTTTAAATAATGACTACAGCGGTTGTAAAAGAATATGTAACTTCGCGGTGGGATGAGTGGTCTTCTACCTATGATGACCAGTACGCACATGGGCTAAAAACAGAAGAAGAAAAACGTGCATGGCTGGACATCCTGGAAAGGGAATTAGGTGCTCCTTCAAAAAAGATACTTGATATTGGTACAGGAACTGGTTTTTTAGCCATTATGGCAGCCCGCCTTGGACACTACTGTTTAGGTGTAGACCTTTCGGAAGAAATGCTTAGAAAAGCCAGAGAAAAATCTGAGAATTATAACGGATACATTGCATTTGAAATTGGGGATGCCGAAAGACTAGAACTTCCTGATAATAAATTTGATGCAGTTGTAAACCGCCATTTGCTATGGACCTTGCCAAATCCTGAAGCAGCATTAAAAGAGTGGCTGAGGGTTTTAAAATCCGGTGGCAAATTAGTCATCATCAATGCTGCTTGGTCTACCTTTGGACTGGGTAATAAGCTAAGAGGTTTTCTGGGGAAACTAC
>JAJZSC010000184.1 GCA_021849995.1 Bacillota bacterium
CTGGACTTACTACTTAGGTGATAAGCATCTTTAGGTCTTTAGTTTTTACTCTTTAGTTTTTTTTAGTTTTTTAGCACCCTTAGTGCTTTTATCACCTTTATCACCTTTAGCATATATCTTCTTAAATATAGGCAAGCTTGAATACAGATAGGATTTTTTGTAAACCTAAGAAGATAAGATTGAATATAGAGCTTGACTAGGAAAGGAGGGGGTTAAGTGCCCTCATTATTTTCTAAGTCCGAATTACATGACCTAATCATAAAAGTGGAACGTGGTGAGCGGCTCAACTTCGCTGAAGGTGTACGCCTGATGGAGAGCAAAGACATATTAGCACTTGGCTATATGGCAAACCTCGTTCGTGAACGCAAAAACGGTAATAATACCTATTTTATGGTGAACCGGCACATAAACCATACTAATATCTGTGTGAATCTCGGCCGCTTTTGTAAACTCCCATTTGATATGCGCACTAATGCGACCATGCTTTATGGGCATATAGAAACCTCAGAAGAAAGAATTGACCACTTTATCAGATTAAGGGAACTGCAGGATAGGACCGGGGGCTTTTTAACCTTTATGCCTTTACCGTTTTTACCTAAGAACACTCAGCTAGAAGGAACCATGGGAGTGCAATCCACTACAGGCTTTGAAGATCTGAAAGTTTTAGCCGTATCCCGGATAATGCTTGATAATTTCGATCATGTTAAAGCCTTTTGGATAATGCTTGGGCCAAAACTAGCCCAGGTGTCCTTGTCTTTCGGAGTGGACGATCTAGATGGTACAGTTATTGAGGAACGTATTATTCATGCGGCTGGAGATCAGACTGGCCAGGCTATGACTAAACGAGCACTTATAAATATGATTAAGAAAGCCGGTCGCATCCCGGTCGAAAGGGATATCCTCTATAGTGTTCTTAATTATTATGGAACAGAAGGAGGGGAGAGCTAATGCCTTCAGTTCTGGATGTTTTGGAGCGTAGGTTAAATGGAGAACGGTTAAGTGCTGCGGATGGGGTACAACTTTTAGAAGAATGTGATCTCTTAACTCTTGGTCAGGCTGCCGATATGATCAGAGAGCAAATGCATCCTGATCGAGTGGCAAGTTTTGTGATTGACCGGAATATCAACTATACGAATGTCTGTACTTGCAAATGCAAGTTTTGTGCTTTTTACCGGGATCCGGGCCACCAAGAAGGATATGTTTTGTCAAGGGAAGAATTACATGCTAAAATTGAAGAGACCCTAGCTCTTGGGGGTACTCAGCTTTTGATCCAGGGAGGATTGAATCCGGACTTAGGACTTGAGTTCTTTGAGGATATGCTTAGGGACATAAAATCCAGATACCCTATCCATATCCATTCCTTCAGTCCGCCTGAGATCTGGGATTTGGCTAATAAATCCGGGTTGACTATCAAAGATGTGATTGAGCGCCTGAAAGCTGCAGGTTTAGACTCGATCCCAGGCGGTGGAGCGGAAATCCTCGATGACAGGGTGAGAAAAGCGATCAGTCCGAACAAAATAGGCTGGGAGCAATGGATGGCAGTGATGGAGACGGCTCAATCGTTAGGTATGAAAACAACAGCCACCATGATGTTTGGCCATGTTGAGTCCTTGGAAGAACGAATTTTACATATGGTCAGAGTTAGAGACTTACAAGCGAAGACAGGTGGATTCACAGCATTTATACCCTGGAGTTTTGCACCTAAAAACACTGAGCTGGGTGGAGAAGGGAGTACAGGGGTAGATTATTTGAAGACCTTAGCCGTAGCTCGGCTCATGTTAGACAATGTAGCAAATATTCAAGCCTCCTGGGTTACTCAGGGCGCAAAAATGGCTCAGGTGGCACTGCGCTTTGGGGCAAATGATTTTGGGAGTACTATGCTCGAGGAAAACGTTGTTCGGGCAGCCGGTGTTCAAACTCGCGTGCCCCTTAATGAGATTATTAAATGTATCGAGGACGCTGGTTTTACAGCTGTTCAGCGAAATACCCATTATGACAGGCTCAAGGTTTATGGGGAGGATATGTGACGGATGCGCAGGAGAAGACGCGAGGACGTTAACATGGCTTTGGTTGAACACCTTAAAGAGTTAAGGAAAGTTTTACTTATATCTGCCTATGCGATTGCTGCAGGTACAATTATGGGCTGGATATTCAGTGATCAAGCTTATGCTTATCTGGCTAAACCTGTGATAGGATTACAGAGTGTGAGCTTCATAACGACTACTCCAATGGAACCGATTATGGTCAAGCTAAAGATGTCACTGGTCATTGGCTTAGTGGTAGCACTTCCGATAGTGTTCTGGCAATTATGGAGCTTTATTCTGCCAGCGTTAAAACAAAATGAAAAGAAATACCTATACTTAGTAGTTCCCAGCTCTTTGATTTTGTTCCTCGCTGGTGCAGCTTTTTGTTTTTACTTTGTCATACCGGTAGGGATAAAATTTCTGTTTTTTGCGGGTGGGGGATTGATAGAGTCCACTCCATTTGTGACTAAGACTTCATATTTGAGCTTTATCCTAACCTTTTTACTTACGTTTGGATTAGTTTTTCAAATGCCGGTTGTGTTATTATTGTTAATTCGCATGGGTTTATTGTCACCTAGGACTTTAGCACGAAAACGACGTTGGGCTTTGTTTGGAATTATAGTAATAGCTATGCTTGTTTCCCCGACACCTGATGTCTTTACTCAGGTTTTAATGGCCGGTCCGATGTATTTGTTATATGAAGTTAGTATCTGGCTGGGATATTTAGTGGCCCGCAGCAGGGAAAAGGCCTTAGCTTCTTAGGGGAGGGGCGAATCTTATGGGGTTTTCAGAAATTGTATTTCTACTGGTTATTGCTCTAATTTTATTTGGGCCAGAAGATCTGCCTGATATTGCCCGTGCTATAGGACGAATCGTGTTCGAGATAAAAAAGGCAGCCTCTGACATTACCAGAGAGTTTCAAGATGCGATCGACGATCCGGTTAACACCGTTTCAAAGTCCTTGGACACAATTATTAACACGAACAACCAAACTAAGAATTCTGATGACCAAGCAAAGGAAGAACTAAGTCAAATTGATTCTAATGAGTGGAAAGTAGTTAACGAAGATAACCCTCAGATTAAGGAAGAAGATAAGGAAATACTTCTGAGATACGAAGATGCTGGTGATAAGTCCCAACAGGTTCCAAAAGAGGCTGACAAATATGACCCGCTGGCGGAACTGCCATCAGAGATTGTATCGTATGAAAAAAAGGATGCGAGCAGGTGAACCAGTGAAGAGACTTTGGCTGTTTAACCAAATTACATCGGAACTAAACAGGCTGGAGAAGGAACTAGAGAGATTAGTTTATACGGATTATCCAATCCTGCAGGAATCTTCCGTTCATCTCTTGGCAGCAGGTGGCAAGCGGCTTCGACCAGCTTTTACTCTTCTAGCTGGTAAGTTTTATAACTGTCCCTTTGAAAGGCTTTTACCGGTAGCTATGGCTTTAGAACTCATACATATGGCAACTCTGGTTCATGATGATGTGGTAGATGATTCACTGACACGTCGAGGAAGGTCTACTGTAAAAGCTGAATGGGGCAATATTATTTCAGTAACGACCGGGGATTATCTTTTTGCTAAATCCCTCGAACTGATTGCTTCGATCAATCATCCTGAAGTCTCCAGGATTCTGGCTGAAGTGAGTATCGAGATGTGCCAGGGTGAGATCCAACAAATCAAGGCATCATTTGATGTTAGGCAAAACTTAAAGCAGTATTACTACCGGATTAAGAGAAAGACTGCACTGCTCATCTCAGCAAGTTGCAGGCTAGGCGGGCTCGTTGCTGAGGCGCCGAAGCGTCAGGTCTGGGCTTTGGGAGCTTACGGGCACTCACTTGGGATGGCTTTTCAGATAATTGATGACATTTTGGACTTGACCGCTAAGCAATCTGAACTTGGAAAACCAATAGGTGGGGATATGCGCCAGGGTATCATGACTCTACCGATGATAGAGGCCTTGAATCTGCTTCAGGGGGCGAAGAGGGAGCGGCTTGAGTATCTGCTCGGGAAGCAGGTTAAGAGTGAGGCTGAAGTTGAAGAAGGTATATGTATGGTCAAGGAATCGGGCGCTGTGGAGGCTTCAATGGGTTGGGTGGATGCGTATATCGGCAAGGCTAAGATGCATTTGCAGGAGTTGCCGGAGGTTGCTACTAGGAAGGCACTTGCAGAGTTGGCGGATTTTATTAAGGAGAGAACTTATTAGGGGTCACGGCTGGGGTGGTGTGGTTTTTGCGATGCCTGTTCACCGCGTTGCGTAGCTACTTGCTCAGTCCCCTGACGGGCGGTGCCAAACCCTTGTGTTTACTGCAAGTGAACCATGGCCCGCCTAATCGCCAGGGGACTTCACTCGCTTAACGCTACTCCACTAAAATGGTTCACTAAGCATGCGCAAAAACCACTCTTATACTGTCATGCGCAAAAACCACTCTTATACTGTCTTTGTGATTGCTTGGAAATTTGGTCTGTGGGCATTATTTGGTATTGAACGAAAAAAGAACGCCCTAAGCATTCTTTAGTGTTTCATCGTGGTCGCCTATGTTTCTTAATAATGATCAAAACTGGACGTAAGATTAATGCGCCATCACCGGTAATTTCGTATCTAAGTTCTTCGCCTTCATTTAGATTTACGTATTTTGCTACATCTATAATAATTAAAAAAAGAAGGAATTTCCTTCTTAGGTATAGATAGGGACGGCAACCCGTTGCGTAGGCAAACATCCTGTAAATACTTTCTGATCAGTCATGATATAAATCTAATCGCATGCTTACAGAGGTATCTCTTCTTTTATAGCTGGAATTATACTTAAAGCCGCATTTAACATAGAATTTATCAACCGTTGGATTATTATAAATATCTACATCGACAGTAATAAATCTACAGGCTACGCCATTCTCTACAATGCCGTGAGCAATACCACGTGCTAATTCAATCATTAGCGAACGAACCAATGCCCTTGTATTGTTGTGAGTATTTCAAATCGGCGGCTAATTTACCAATTTTCATTGCAGGAAAAGAGCCGAAAACAATATCTTCCATCTCATGTTCTTCTTTTTCACTATTTGACAGCCTAATGGAGTCTGTAACTAATGTCATATATGCCACTATATCAGCATTTGATTTATTAAGTAACAAATGAGTCTTAGAAATAGCTGTGTCTTGCAAGACAATAGCATCTTCATAAAGAAATTTTGAGTATTCTTCGAACTCACTTTCAAAGTCAGCAAGCCTATAGCCCACACTTAATTCGACTAACTTGAAAGAATCAATATCATCAACAATGTTCTTCATAGTTAATGACTTCTTAATTGTCTCACGAGGTCATGAGCTCTCCGATTTCTTACAATTGACGCCTCAGACGGTTTACTCATGGCTTCTATTTGAGTTTGCTTCGCATAATTTCCACGAACAATAGGAGTTGCCTTTATTGTTCTTCGCTGCGAAGTATTTATAACAACTATCGATTTTAAATTTGGCAATTTATACCCTCCGATCATATTCCTCTCTTTAACAAGCTCTCCATGAATTTTTGATTCTTTCTTAACCATATCATACCATCTCCAGAACTACTTCATCAATAATATCTACATATTTTACATTATGTTAAACCGAATTCTCTGAAATATCATGTATACCTTAATTATAGAAATAGTGGCTCACCTAATTTCCTTAGTGAGCCACTTTATTATATCATTTTTTCGAATATTGCTGTTCTTGAGTTATCGTAATTCTGTCCAGACCTGTCTAGCTTTTGCTAACAGCCGTCGGGAGTATTCATAGTTGTGGGCCCCTTTGGAACTGTCGGCTTCGACAAAGGTATAGTAAGTTGCTCCTTCTTGGAAGGTTTTAGCTTTGGAGTCATTAGGGTCTAGGGCTTTTATCTTCTTGCTCCAGTCCTCATAGAAGGCTTTTAGGGATGTAAGCTCTGTTTCTATGATTTCTTGGTGTTCTTTGATTTTTTCTATAGTTATTTCAGGATGGGCATGGCAGTCGAAACATTTTTCCTGTTTGAATATGGATTCGAACTCTTTTAAATCAAGGGAAGTGCTTGTTCGGCGGATACCTTCCGCGTCATGGGTAACTTTGGTGCCGGGGACCAGGAAGTCGTGTTTTTGGCTGTTTGTAATATGGCAATCAACGCAGGAGAAGTCGTTTCTCATCATAGCATACTTATATGAAGGAATACTAGGAAAGTCTCCAAAGGCGACTCCTTTGATCATTTGATACTGGGGATGACGGACTTCACTTCCGACTTTCGGATCACCGGAGGAATTGACATGGCATATACCGCAGGAGTCCCAACCGGTGTTTCTAAGTGTCATCATGTCGTTACCCTCAAATATGTGGCAGACGCGGCAACTGATACCCTCGTCTTTTCCGGCATATTTGCCGCCTGGGAAGAAATCATCAACCGTTGCATTATTATCCTCAAGTATTTTAACGGCAGAGTGGCAACGCAGGCAGCCGTCCCCGTAATGCTCACCGTTAGGATCTTTGACACTAGGTCCTTTGCTTATCATAGTGGGAAAGATTTTATAATGGCCACTGTTTTTGACCTGGGCTACAAGGGATAAATTTCTCGATTTAGGTTGGTTGCTTTTATTCTCTTGTTTTATTGATTCGTTCGGAGTTGGGTTGGTTTCAGGCTTTGGTTGTTCAGCGGGCTTTAGCTGTTCTGAAGGTTTTTCCGGAGTTGGAGTTGTCTTTGGTTCGATTTTTGCGGAATCAGCCGGTGTTGAAGGTTGACTCGAGGCAGGGGAATCCTGCCTTTT
>JAJZSC010000185.1 GCA_021849995.1 Bacillota bacterium
CAACTGCTAATTTTTACTTTTCTGTCGACATTTTTTAACGCAGGAATTACATAGTAGCAAATTAACTTTTTTATTGTCAAGCGCTAGTTTTTTAGTAATCCCCTTATCATTTAAATGGTGCCGAAGACCGGAATCGAACCGGTACGGGCTTTAGGGCCCGCGGGATTTTAAGTCCCGTGCGTCTGCCAGTTCCGCCACTTCGGCATGTAATTGGAGGCGGCACCCAGATTTGAACTGGGGAATAAAGGTTTTGCAGACCTCTGCCTTACCACTTGGCTATGCCGCCACGCACATAGAGTAACAATGGTGAGCCATCCGCGACTCGAACGCGGGACACCCTGATTAAAAGTCAGGTGCTCTACCGACTGAGCTAATGGCTCATCATATTCTGTGTTACCAAATATTCGTTTGGTTGCGGGGGCCGGATTTGAACCGACGACCTTCGGGTTATGAGCCCGACGAGCTACCACTGCTCCACCCCGCGAGGTTTATTCGGAAACAGATCTTCATCTTAGCAAGTTAAATAACTTTTGTCAACTAAATGCAAATTATTTTTTAGCGTTTTTTTTATTTGTTCTCAGACTATTTTAACTCCGCAAATTTTCATGAAAGTCACTAAGTCCAATATAAACATACTTTTTTTCTTGCCTAAATCACTCCCAGAGATCGTCTAAAAGTTTTTTGACATGATTCTTCCTCTTCTTTGTTTCCTCAAGAAGTAGTCTCAAAGTACCTTCAGAACTAAGCTCCAGACAATCTCCGATTTTAACATCTTTAGGTAATTTATCAATCAAAACACTAAATGTAGATCCATCCTCTTTTTCTAAAACTGCATGCATTTTATCTTCTAACCGTTCAAATATTACGATCATTTCGTCTCACCCTTTTTACTGGTTTTCAGCTGAACATTTTTTCCATCGGACTCAACCGTTATAGTACCATAGAGATCAGTTCGATAAGTTTGGACTTTTAAATCTTGCAGTCTCTTCAAAATCCTATCAGAAGGATGGTTATAATCATTGTCCTTTCCGACAGAAATGACAGCATATTTTGGAGAGACGGCTTTAAGAAACTTTTCGGATGTTGATGATTGACTTCCATGATGACCGATTTTTAACACCGTTGCTTTTAGATCCATTTTACTATCCAACATATCTTTCTCCGATAACGACTCGGCATCACCTGTAAATAAAAAATTAGTTTCCCCATAGTTTAGCCTCAACACTGCTGAATAATTATTTTCTTCTTCATACTCCTGTCTTAGGGGAGCAACCAGTTCAGCTTTCACCTCTTCATCAAGGTCGAGTTTCAGTCCAGCAGAGGCCTTGCTAAGCTTAAGTCCTTTATTCTGAACAGTTGTTAGGAATTTTTCCATTGATACACTTGCCTTTGCAGGCATCTCAGGCATATAAATTTTATTCACCTTATACTGCTTTACTACATCATCGAGCGCGGAAATATGATCAGCATGGTTGTGGGTTACAAGAATACTAAGATCAGTTACTCCCTTTGTCTTCAAAGTAGAAAGTACTGCTTCTTCCCCTTCTTTCGGACCGCCATCAATTAGTAAGTGCTTTCCGCTTGGTGTTTTAATCAAGATTGAATCTCCTTGACCTACATCAATAAAAGTTACCTTCAATACTCCAGAGTTTACCGGAACAGATTTGTTCTCGGGTTGGACACTTGAACAACCAGTGACAAGAATTAAGAAGCAAACAATAAGTAAAGAAACGGTATTCCGTACTTTCATTTTTTACCCACTCCCAGTAGCTTTATCTATATAATTTACTAAATTAATTGCGACTAAGTTCTCAGTAATTTACTTAGAGATTAATATACCATGGAAATTTCTCATTTATTGCATAACCCCTTCTAACCCCAGTCTTTGCCTTAGCCTTACTCATATTCACGTTATAACACGTTGTCCAATTAAACTAGAAGTTGTTAAATATTTTTTTACAGCATCTCGAAAAAATAGTTTAAAAATCTAATCATGTAATAAAGTCCCACTTATAAAAAGGAACTAAAAGAGAGAAATTATTATCGGTAATCCAAAAACATATCAAGGGAGGAACTAACAAATGAAAGCACAAAAAAGCAGTAACCCTAACCCTGGAATTAAGTGTGTTGTTAATACTTGTTATTATTATGGAAGTGACGACCATTGTTTCGCAAACAAAATTGAAGTTCAACCTCCTAATTCATCTGATTCACAAGACACAGATTGCGCAACATTTATGCCTAAATAAGCTTATATTACTTTAATAAGACAGGCTGCCCAACAGGACAGCCTGTCTTATTTTAACTTATCTACCTAACAATCCCAACTCTTTAAAGAATTTAAGGTTTTCGCTAATTCCTTTATCAAGGTCTAGGTTGAAACCTTCTTCATTTGATAGCAGCTTTGCTCTAAATGCTTGGAGTTCCTGCAATTGCTCAACAAGTTCACTTCTTTCTTCAACTTGTTTAGTGTTCATATTAAAAGCTAGCTCTTCCTTACAACATTCCAGCTTTGCTATGATAAAGTCAATTTCTTGCTGCAATGTCTCAATTATTACCGCCCAACTGTTTTGATTACACTTATGCACATACAACAAAACCTCGTAAACTCTCTTCTCTCCAGAACTAAGGTACCAATATATTGGCTTCTTAAAATATGTTTTGTAGTGACTTAGATAGAATTCATTTATAAAATACCTATGTACTCTATCTCTGGAAGACTCATCTTTTAGCCTCCCTAGGGCTGAGGAAATGAATGACAGATTCTCCTCAAGTCCGTCTGAGCCAAATACTTCACGTAGAAAATCGATGAACAACTCTGTGCAGCTAACTAAAGAGAAACTTCTTAGAGGTATTATGCTATGTTTTGCAATATCTGGTTGCTTAAATTGTGATCTAGTCGAGTAACGGCCAAAAATAACACCTACAGCAAAAGAGATAAATGATTCTACATCCTTTTTTAATTGAGCCCGTTCAACGGATATATCTTTCTCAAAACCCTTCTCCGAGGTTACCTCTATACTGTCCAGTTCATAGATTCCCTGAAAAATATGCTCTAACTCCAATTCATTATCTTTAAGTTTGTTGTACTGCTCCTTACAGTATTGCTCCCAGTTCAGGTAAGCATTATTTAAAGCTCTTGAGCTATCCATAAATCTTATAAAAGGATGTAAATTGAAGTCTGGTGAGCTTTCAAATGAATCCCAGTTATCCTTGACAATTTGAATATTTTGCCGAACCAGAAATTCCACCTTTTCCTTTACCTTTGTACACTTTGGAAAAATAACGGGCAAATCCCCAATATTTCCGACTTGAAAGTTCATGGTGGGGTTAATTATTTTAAGAAAATCGTAAGCAAGCTTAGAACAGAGCAACCCAGTTAGGTAATAGATATTCTCCTTAGAGACAAAAACTGAAGATCCTCCAACATCAAAGAGCGCGCCCGGTGGGGAAAATCTAACACTAAACTTGGTCGAATTAATAAATGACCAAGTGATGCTTTCTTGAAAGTAGTACTTTTCATTCCGGATAACTGACCTTTCATAACTTCGTATCTCTTGTCCGTTATCTTTCCAATTCACCACGTACAAATTATTACCATACCACTTACGAAATGTTCCACCCTTGTTATACGGAAACCATGTATAACCGCTTTTCATTGCAACTTCCTTGTCCGGACAATGGAATCCAATCTTGTGAGGGTCTACTTCAAACCAAAAACGTACAAATCGCGCGTTATCTGCCGTAGCCAGACCCTGACGTGGAGCGGCTATCTTTTTTAATGGTATCCTCTGTATAAATACTTCTCTTACCTTGTTGTTTACCCAATATGCTATGGGAGATCTTGGAAGACTTTCAAACAAGTCTGTACATACTTCACTATATCTAGAATTCAGCACCGGGAATTCCCCTGGTTCTTCCTTTTCTTTAACGTCTTTTAATTCCACATATATGAACTTAGCTTTATAACCGGGAATGTTAAAGTTGCGCCAAACGGTTGCCGATGTACCAAATGCAATACCCATAACATTATTAGGCATATGAGTTAAACAACAAATAGTCCTTTCTCTCAATAATTTACAGCGTAGTTTTTGAAAAGTCGCTAAGAACATCCAGGATTGCATGGTCACCATGGCGTTAAATCCGTAAGGTTTTAAAAAATCAAACCCTCTTTCGATAAAAGCAGCAAAAAGATCAAAACGAGATGTTGGATAATGAAGATGTAAAAACCTATACAGTTGTTCATTCATACTCTTAATACCCATATAGGGTGGATTTGTAACTACTACATCATAGCTTTGGGTCAATAATCGAGTCTGATTAACTAAATCATTAAGTAGTTCTGACAAATCTTGACCTAATGACTGTACCGAAACACAGGTTACTGACCTCAGGTTTTCTAATATCTGCGCAAGGTTCTGATCCCAATAACCCCAGTTAATGGAGTCCGGTTTTAAGAGGGTACCGTAATTTTTTGCATCCTTGTATATCTCTAAAATGTTCTTTAACTCTTTTCGATCATCTGCAGAAGGAAGACAGCTATCAATAAATAAGGAAATTTCGCTTAGATTTAAAATTTCATCCGTAGCTCTAATCGCCAAAATGTTTAGCCTTGGCCTCTTATCCAAAACAGTACCGTCTTTTTCATAAGCCTTCAACATTAGCTCAAACCGCGCCAACTCCACTGCTCGGTCATCGATATCCAGTCCAAAAAGATTATTTTCCAGAATGGAAGCTGAAATCTCCTCATCTGGATATCCGACTGATTTATATATATCCCATAACATTTCGAAGGCATAGACAAGCATATGCCCGGTTCCACAGGCAGGATCCAAAATATTAAGATGACTTACTGGTACTTCTCCATTAAGATGACTGGCTCGCTCTTCTCCGTTAAGTTCTTCCAAGAATTTTAGGACTTCAGTTGGTTGGTTAACTGGCTTTAAATAGTACTTCCACTTAGATTCAAGACTATTTCCTGGAAAACGTTCTAACCACAATTGCCCTAACGAATTTTCTAGTAGAAATCTCACGACCCACTCCGATGTGAAAAGCTGGGTAGCGGTAGGTATTTTCTCTTTATTAACCCTCTGGTTTTTCTTTACTAATGCAAATACCTCATCCTTTTGATCTGACAAAAAGCACTGATAAAGCCATCCGATAATCTCCGGCTTTGACCAATCCTCTTTAGGGATATTTTTAATAGTGTTTGACAATATTCCATTGGTACAGCTGCTTTCTAACGGCATTAAAAACATGACAAGTTCTGGAATCTCACGGAAACCACCAGGAAGGTCACTATTTAAAAAGACTAAACTACTCTTATCAGGGTTTAGAAAAACTTGACTCTCTAGGGTCTTGATATTATAGTCCGGGAGATGCCCGTTCATTTTAAGGTAATACAAGCAGATAAATCTACTGAAATAATAATATGCTGCTTCATCAATCAACCTGGTAAATGATTCTGTTTCAAAGTCGGTGGTATCGATTTTCTCAGCTTGTTTGAAAATCGCCTTACGCAACTCCCTGTAAGCATTCCTAGAAAATTCCCGAATAGCTGCCTTGTTCACAAAAACCCACCTAAATTTCTATTGTTATCCTGTAAATACATTTCAACTTAAGTATTGGATATCCTGCTAAGCGTATAGCATAGCTAACAAAAGCCCCTTTATACATGCAGTTACTTGCTACAACCCTAAAGAAAAATATCTTCTCTAAAGAGAAGGCCAGATGATATTGCCTAGTGAACCTATATTAACGACATGGGTCTGATATATAAAAGAAGGCTGCCTCATAAAGTCAAGAGACAACCTCCAATTTCACTTCATTGCAGCATTGGAGTTAATCATTTTAATTTTTGAGCAAACTCTCGCCCTGCATTTAGGGCACGCTGATTAAGCTCAGCTAGCTCCGGTTTCTTTCCGGCCAATTGAATTAAGGCGCCTTCAAATGCCTCATCTGGCACAACAGGAGTAATGTTTTGCACTACGCCTAGCATGACTATATTAGCAACCTTGTCACTTCCGATTTCGTGGGCAATCTCATTTACAGGCACCCTAACTATCGTGATATCAGCTCTACCGGGTAATTCAGGTACAATGGAGGAATTTACATAGAGTGTCCCTCCTGGCAAAACGCTACTTAAGAACTTTTCGTAGGAAGCTGTATTCATCACAATTGCAATATCTGCTTTTCCTACAGTAGGGGCACCTATTTTCTTATCAGATATTACTACAGAGCAGTTTGCAGTTCCTCCGCGCATTTCAGGTCCATAGGAGGGTATCCAGGTTACTTGCTTTCCTGCATTCATACCGGCCTGGGCCAAAAGCTTACCCATAAACAAAACACCTTGCCCACCGAAACCTGCCAGGATAAACTTAGTTATTTGCTTACTCATTTCTATTTACCCCCTTCGCAGGTGGGAATTTTAAGTTCACCTAAGACGTAGTACGGCTTTAACTTTTGATCTAGCCATTCTAAAGCTTCGACCGGAGTTACTCCCCAGTTAGTCGGACAAGTAGAGAGGATACTTACAAATGAGTAACCAAGTCCGCTAAGTTGAACCTCAAAGGCTTTCTTAATAGCCTTTTTGGTCTGAACAATTCCCTGAGGAGTGTGCACAGATACTGAAGCAACATAGGCTGCTCCTTCTACTTGACTTACCAATTTAGGCATATCTAACGGATAACCCATTGTAGCGGCATCCCGTCCGTATGGGGATGTAGATGTCTGCTGCCCAATCAGAGTTGTCGGGGCCATCTGTCCACCTGTCATTCCGTAAA
>JAJZSC010000186.1 GCA_021849995.1 Bacillota bacterium
AAAATCGTTTAATTCCCGGCTGTCAAGCTCAGATAATCGATAATAAATTTCAGTCTAGCTCTTCTCATAAGCAATCTGCAGCTTGTTAAAGTAATCTTGGAGCGGAAAGGACTGGCTCTTTTTCCCTAAATCTTCAGTGGTAATGTCCGAGAATAACCTGGTTTTTCCTTGTTCAGAAACCTTAGCTAACGTTACGTTTGCATCGATGCCAGGGTACCAACCATTTCGTTCAACAATAACCCTTGCCTGCACTTCCGGAGAGGTTAAAAAATCAGCGTATTTGATTGCTATTTCTTTATTTTGTGCTTTTTTGGGAATCACCACATACATAGTTTGACCAGGCAGACCCGGAGCAATAACCGTCATTTTCAAATCAAGATTCATCCGTCCTTCAGCTTTCCAATCTGAGAACATATCGACCCACACCGGACCCATATCAATGTCCCCGCGGTTTAACATATCTAAAGTACCTTCGGTCCCGCTGGTGTAGATTACTGGAAGTGCCTTTAATTCTTTTAATATTGAAGGCCATTTCTTTTCCAGCTTTGGGTCATAAGGACCTTCGGTCAGCTGTTTGTAGTCCTCGCTTTTCCAGTAGGTATAGGCAGTTACAAAAGCTGCCCCGCTCATATCATTTGAAATCCCATTGTATCCGAATCGTCTCGGATGGGCTTGGATCCACTTTACCAATTGTTCAAAGGTGTAGGGAACCTCCTTGACTTGTTCCGGATTATAAGCCAATACTACTTGATTGTGAAACATAGGAATTACATAATCGTCTACATCAATACCAAGGCTGTTGACACTGTCTGCAGAGGTAACATACTTTTTGTTTTGACTCATTGGCACATATTTCTCCAGAAGACCTTCTTTCATCATCTCCTTCATTATGCTTTGATGAACGATCGCCACATCAATATCCCAAACTTTTTTATTTTCCTCTTTTTGAGCTTTAAGCTTGGCAAAGATTTCTCGAGACCCAGAATCTCCTGGCCCTGTTCCCACAACGTTTATTACTACATCGGAATATTTTTGACTAAATTCTTTGCCAACAGCCTTTTCCTGCAATTCCATCATGTCAATATCCCCGGCTGTAGCAATATTTAGAGTTACAGGTTCTAATTTGCCTGAACTTCTGGAGCTTAAGGAAGCATAGTATCCACAGCCGGTTAAAAGCAAAGCGGCTATTATTGTAACTGACAGGAGCCGTTTTAACCCCTTCTGCATTTTCATCCTCCTTTATTTACAGAGGTTCTAAACAATCTTATCTATATTATAATGTTTTATATTTAAGCTAGTATTAAAAGAAGATCATGAATTGTTAAATCCAGCCAAACATTATGTTAAGTTTTTATCTAAACCTTTTTTTAACTTGTAAATTAACCTAAATTCTATAGGTTATTAACACAAATGTGCTAAGATTATTACACATCCTCCCTACCTTATTATATAAAAGAGGAGCCTGAGCTCCTCAACCCACCGTCCTTACTGGGCGGTTCTTTTTTTACCTTTGTTAATAACTTCAAATGAACTAGAAATTTATTGTATAAATTTATCCCTAACACATTGGGGAAGGTGGTCCCATGCTTCTTCCCATATTGACGGTGAACGATAAGCAGCAACCAAAAGTTTACCAAAAGGGAAACTACTCTTTTCTTTTCGTCCTAAAATAAAAATTCCTCCACGCTGTTCCAAAAAAATCCTGGCGGCAGCCACATCCCATTCATAAACATTTGAGGAAATAAACAAATCATATTCCCCATTGGCAACCTTACATAATTCAAGGGATGCACATCCAATGTATCTGTGAGCCTGCACCTTGGAAAGCATCCCTAAAACATCCATCCCTAAACCGGCAAATTCTTTCATCGTTCTTAAGCTCATAGAAACAACCGCTTTGTTCAGCCTCTCCTGACGAACAGGCAGGATGTTCAAACGGGCACCATTCATTAAGGCACCTTCACAATGCCTTCCATTAAATATTACATTGTTTGCCACATCATAGACCAGGCCAAAAACTGGACTTCCATACCTATACAAGGCAAGTGAAATGGCATAGTCCTTACCAAAGCGGTAGTAATTGATCGTACCATCGATGGGGTCAATCACCCATGTGTAAGCATCTCTATCACAGTTTACCTTGTCTTGACTTGCTTCTGTATGGCTTACCCCTGTATAGCATTCTAGCCCGTGACTTTCTTCAGCCAGTATGTGATGCCCCGGGTATTTTTCAAGAATTTCTTCAACCAGAAATTTTTCAATCAAAACATCCTGCTCTGTAACCAAGTCCATCTGGGATGTTTTTTCTCTCACTTTAATTACAGACTGTTTACGTGCCAGTTTCAATTTAAGCCCAGCTGTTTGGATTAATGTACAGGCAAATTCATGCATACCTCTTTCTTCATGATTCATGCAACGCAACCCTTTCTTTATAAGGAAGATGTGCTACAGCACATGTGCAGGCCAACTATCCTCACGATAAAATCCTGAGAAGTTATTAAATTTCCTAACCTCAGCTCGTGTTATATTAAACATCAGAGGGGTTAGGAAAAATCTCTTATTAATGTTTATTATGGCTTGGGCAAGCATTCCCTTGTCATGTCTGGATAGTTCTTCCTCGATGTAAAATAAAGTGATATGTCCATGGAAACTGCGTTTTCTCTCAACCCCAAGGTCGATTAAGAGTTTATCCTGATATATGTTATTTCTAAACACCTGCAATCGTTGATAAACAGCTTCAGTGACCGGAGAAACCAGAGCAGTAATCACACCTTGAGGAAAAATAGAAAGTCCTTTCACCTTGCACTCCAAAGGCCCGAAACTGGTAATTTGAGCAAATAATTGCTGTAGAACAAGTAGGAACTCTTGCTCGCGAGAGTTCTTCACACGGGTTTCAAAAACATTATCGGATATCAACCGGGCTACCGTCATATGTAAAGCTGAAGAAGGTGCGGTAACGATTTGAGGAAGACCCAGGTCTCTCAATAAGACTTCTCTAGCTTCATTCAGCACTTCATAACATCCGGCGTTATCCTGATCATCCGGGAAAGTTGGGGTTATTAGAGTGTATCCTTCATATTTAATGGGCTCCCATTGCCCCATACTGTTCTTTTTAAATTTTCCGAAAGTCTTTACTTCAGTGGCGATTTCCTTGATGGTTTCTTCCTTAAGAAGATGTTCGACGTGTTTGTCATAATCTGAATAACTTAATTCCATACCAATACCCCTATCCTACTCTATACTTCCATTGCCCTGCTACCATGGTTCCTATCACAATTGGGAATTCCCCGTGAGTGAATGTCTGTTTTGCTTTCTCCTGAGCAGTTCTTGAATACACCTTGCATCTAGCTCCTGGCAACCCAGTTCTACCGGAATCTCCCCATAAAACCCATGAAAATCAGACCCTCCAGTTATGATTAGGTTGTGTTTTTGAGCATATTGCAATGACGTTAGGATATCTTCTTTACTGTGGCTAGGGTGAAATACTTCAATTCCTTCAAGTCCTAGCTCAGCCCATTCATCAATCGCGTCATAATTATTAAGCTGGCCGGGATGAGCCAGCACAGCAACCCCTCCTGCTTCTCTTACGGCTCGAATCGCTGCCTCAGCATCAATGTATTCAAGCGGTATATATGCAAGTCCTTGGGTTTCAGGGCTGCTACCCCTTCGAAAAAGGTTTTTGTAGAGGTCACAGTAAATACTCTTACAATAGCCTTTGTCCAGCAAAGCATGCATAATATGCTGTTTAAAAACGCCCGTTCCACCTTCTGCATACTTCTGAACCTCATCCCAGGTTATATGATATCCAGCAGAAATTAGCCTTCTAACCATTTCAAAGGAGGCTTGATTTCTGCTCTCAACAAGTTTTGCACAGAGATGCTCCAAAGCGGGATGATCAGGTTCAATGGACAATCCAAGGATATGAGCTCTTTTCTTTCTCTTATAGTCATAAGCTGATATCTCGATCCCAGGTATGATACTAACGCCTAATGTATTTCCGATATCTATCGCTTCTCTTAGACCTTTAGTTGTATCATGATCAGTTATGGCAAGGTGCGTGATTCCCTTTTCTTTAGCCAGTTTTATTACTTCCCCGGCAGTTAGTGAATTATCAGTTATCTTGGTGTGTACGTGTAAATCAATCATTTTCGTTACCCTCTACCGTAATACTAATCCTATACTGCTTAATAACCCAATTCCTGTCTTCTTCATCCATGCCTTGTAAAAGTTCTAAACCCTTGGGCAGATCTGTCTGTGTTATCTGTCTAATTAACATACATTATCAACTCGTTCAGTGTGCAACACACAGAAATCGGATTGGTAGACAATTTTTCCACCCACCAGGGTTTTACGGACGATTGGATAATCCTCATGCAACTCAACGATAATTAAGTCAGCATATTTTCCAACTTCTACACTTCCTACTTCCTTATCGATCCCCAAAGCCTTAGCAGGGTTCAATGTAGCCATCTTGACAGCTTCGGTAAGTTTAATCCCTTCCTTGGTTAGACTAAATATGGCCGGGAGCATAGCACTGGGTAAGTAATCAGAACATACGATATCTGCAGCCTGATATTTAATGGCATCAATTGCTCTCATGTTATTACTGTGGGACTTACCTCGGACGATATTGGGAGCTCCAACACAGACATGAATCCCTTTGGATTTAGCGTAAACTGCTGTCTCAAGGTTAATTGGAAACTCACTCATAACCCCTTCGCATTCAAGGACAATATCAACTTTCTCTTTTGTATCATCATCATGAGAGGCAAGCCCAATCCCTTTGGATTTGGCAAGTTTAGCCAAACTTACAAGCTTAGTCCAATCGATCATAGTTTGAATGTCTTTGGTTCTGTCCAAAAAAGCATCAATCTCTTCTTCTCTTCTTCCATACGATTGGATTGTGAAGCTCTTCAGCGCTTCGACATCCTTAAACTGTCCCTGACCGGGAGTATGATCCATATAGGACATGAAATCTATCCTTTGCTCCCTGATTAGATTTTCCAAGGTACTTATTCCATCTAAAAAAACCAACTCATATCTTAGATGAATCTTATGATTAATCATGGAGCACATTCTTTTTAATCTGTTGATGGAATCGATAATTCCAATGACCATGTCAGTCTTTCTAACTCCCCAGTCATCACTTAAAGAAAGGGAATGATACATAGTAGTAATACCGCTGGCAGGAAGTTTTTTATCCAGCTCTTGAAAGGCCATTCTTATAGGAAATAAGGTGTTTGGCCTTGGTTGTATTTCTTTCTCGATAGCATCACTGTGCATATCAATCATACCTGCCATGACATACGCACCTTTGGCGTCAATCATGGACCTATCTGAAGTATAGTCAACTCTTGGGAAACTACCCTCTATTACCTCTGAAATTTTACTACCCTCGATAAGAATATAGCCTTTAACAACTCTCTCCGGCAAAATGATATTCGCATTATATATACAAGATTTCTTTGTTCTCATGTCCCTCTACTCCCTGCAGTTAAAAATTGTTGTTAGTGGTCTAATTTTCTTGTAATGGAGCATTAGCGATTATCCTTTTGCCTGGAGCTTTAGCTTCATATTTGTGGATACCGCCTCTAAAACAATCGCAATTCCTAAAATAAGATAGGTAATCAGCCCTACTTCACGGAGGTCAAAATAATGTCCACTTGCCATAAACAACTCGAACCCAATCCCACCTGCCCCAGCTGCAGCCCCCATAGCAACTGCAACTCCGAAATTGATCTCAAACCTTAAGAAGGTCCAGGATAACAGGTAGGTTAAAGAGGATGGAATAACTGCCTGGGCAACAATTTGCCACCAATTAGCACCGCTTGCCTTTAAAGCTTCAATAACACCTCTGTCTATTTCTTCAAACGACTCGGAATAAGCTTTGATTAAATATCCCAGAGAATGGAAACTCATCCCGATCACTGCTGCAGCACTGCCAAGCCCTGCAGCTACAGCAAAAATCAAGACCCATAAAACCGTTGGAACCGCTCGGATAAAAGCGACAAAGCCTCGGATGCCTTGGGATAACACTTTAGAAGATAAGTTTTCTGCAGCCAGCAGCCCTAAAAACAAAGCTATGATTGCTCCAATTAAGGTAGTCAGAAAGGTAAGCCCCAAGGTTACAACAACCTGGTACAATGCTTCTCCAAAACTAAAATGATTCAACGTCGGTTCGAAAAACATGGTTTTAAAGTTTAATAGTGTTTCAACAGTACTCTGTAACACATTAATGTCCTTATAGTCAAAGACGAAAAAGGCGTAGATTGTCAACACTGTTAAGACAAGCAAAGTTATTTGGATTGTAAATGAAGCTTTATTAAAGGGTTTAGTCCGCTTTAACTTCGTATAACTCTTTAACGTTTCACTGTTTGTATGTGCCCAGCCATTAATTGAATCTTCAACTTGCATCACAATATCACCTTTCTAATGTAATTTGACACATATTCGATGAAGAAAACCGTGATTACGATCAGGATCACAACCAGGCTTGCTGCATGATAATTCATGCTCTTATAATACAACTCAAAGGAGAAACCGATCCCAGTACCTGTCAAAATTCCAACCAAGGTAGCGTGACGGATATTTGTCTCAATCGTATACAATAGCCAACTGATAATTTGTGGCATGCTGGCCGGAAGTACTGCCTGAAAAACAATATGGAAATAATCGGCACCGGTAGCTTTCAAGGCTTCAACTGAATGACTGCCTACTTCATCAATCGTTTCCATAAAGGCACGTGTCAGAAAGCCGAGAGAAAT
>JAJZSC010000187.1 GCA_021849995.1 Bacillota bacterium
TCTTTGAAGGAGTAAACCACCCATATTAACAGACTCTCTTATTTCATCCCTCGTTGTTCCTGGAATACTAGTAACTATTGCCCGTTCTTCTTTGAGCAAGTTGTTTAGTAAACTAGATTTTCCTACATTTGGCCTGCCCACAATAACTGTCAGAAGACCGTCCCTCAGGATCTTCCCAGTCTTACTCCCTTCAAGTAAATCATTCACAATATCAATACACTTTAAAATATTTTTCGATAGAGTATCCCTATCCAAATAATCTACTTCATCTTCGGGAAAATCTATTCCAGCCTCTAAGAAAGCCAAGCTTTCTAAAATACTTTCACGTAGTAATGTTATCTTATCGGACAATAACCCTTCAAGTTGGCCCAATGCTTGATCAGCTGCTAAATCTGTCTTTGCAGTGATGAGATCGATTATTGCCTCTGCTTGAACAAGATCTAGCTTGCCATTAAGAAAAGCTCTCTTTGTAAACTCTCCAGGGCAAGCCAATCTTGCTCCTCTTCTAAAACAAGCATCTAAAATTCTATTAGCAGCAAGCCGTCCACCGTGACAATTAATTTCATAAACATCTTCCCCGGTAAAAGAAAAAGGTGCCAACATACGACCAATAAGCACTTCGTCTAGAAAAACAGAGCCATCATAAAACTTACCTAAATTAAGAGTAAAATTATCTCCTTTTAACCATCTAGACTCGTTTGTTGGCTTAAAACATTCTTCAATGATCCTTCCTGCATGCGGACCATTTAAACGCACAATATTTATACTAGCTTCCCCGGGGACTGTAGCCAAAGCAACAATAGTATCTTCCATAGAAATCAACTCCAAATACTTAGCACATTTTGTATTACTGTACCCAAATTAAGTAAGTGATATTTTGTTAGTTCAAATATTAAAATTTAAAAAACGTAATTAATAGAAAAAAGGGGTTACTCCCCCTTTATCTATCACTTAAGAAATATCTCTGTTTCTCTTTAAAGAAATAACAACTCTCCTGTTAGGCTCTTCACCCTCACTAAAAGTTGAAATCCTTATATCATCCTGTAGAGCAGTGTGAATGATCCTTCTTTCGTGGGGATTCATAGGCTCTAATACAACTCTGCTACCAGTTTTTTTAACTTTGTCCGAAAGCCTCTTTGCCAAACGAACCAAGGTTTCTTCTCGTCTTTGTCTGTAACCCTCAACATCAACAATAATCCTTACTCTTTCCGAAACCTGTTTTGCAACAGCTAGGTTTGTTAAATATTGAAGAGCTTCCAGGGTGTCTCCTCTACGGCCAATCAAAATCCCTAGATCAGGTCCATTTATATCTAAATAATAATGTTCCTCTTTTTTCTTAACACTTAATTCTACGCTGACTCCCATTGAACCACAAACTCGTTTAATAAAGTCTACTGCTAAGGCTCCTGGGTCATCTTCAAACATAACCTTTACTTTAGCAAGCCGAGTGCCTAATAAACCAAATAAGCCTTTTTTCGTTGGTTCTTCCAATACCTCTACTTTAACCAGATTGCGATGAACTCCTAATTCGGTACATGCAGCAACAATAGCCTCTTCAACAGTCTTACCTGTTTTTTCTGAAACCTTCATTAAACGATCCTCCTCACGCGTTCCTGTACCCTAAGCAGACTTGGCGTTTTCATTAGAGAACTTACGGTTAATGTAAACCATCTGGACTATTGAAACAATATTCATAGTTACCCAGTATAACGCCAATCCTGATGGTACTGTGGCACTAATATACCCAAAGAATATTGGCATAATGTATAGCATAGTCTTTTGGGTAGGATCAGAGGATGCATTAGGACTAGTAACCTTTGTCTGCAAGTAAGTAGTCGCAGCAGCAAATAATGGCAAAATTAAGTGAGGTATAGAGCTGAAACCATATACATGAGTGAGGTTAAAACCCAAGAACATAACGGCACTTTCCGCACCTTCATATTTAAAATTAAGCAATGCACTATAAAGACCCCAGAAAATAGGTAATTGAATTAATAATGGCAAACAACCGCCAGCAGGATTAACCTTATTTTCTTTATAAAGCTCCATAATTTCTGCATTAGCTTTTTGGGGATCATTTTTATGTTTCTTTTGAATTTCTTTGACCTTAGGCTGTAATTCAACAGTCTTCCTCATAGAAGACATTTGTTTTAAGGTTAATGGATATATCAAAGTCTTAATTATGATAGTCAATAAGATGATCGCGATTCCATAATTCGCTAATCCAATAGATGAGGTTAGGTTATATAACCATTTAAGTAATTCGGTCATTCCTTGAACAATAATACTCACAAAAGCCCTCCTTAAACTGGATCATGACCTCCAGGGTGAAATGGGTGACACTTTAATACTCTGACAATAGATTTAAAACTCCCTCTTAATACTCCATACTTTCGTAATGCTTGGATAGAGTATTCCGAACATGTAGGATAAAAACGGCAAGACGGAGGTTTTAAAGGAGAGATAAACCGTTGATATACTCTTATTAAACCTATAAGTAATTTAGTCATTTCTGTCCTTTTTTATCCCGATAAAGAAATCTTAGCCGGAAATAATCCTTTGGCGTAGGCGTCTAGTGTAACAAAGGTACTACATGACTTTGGCCTTCTTAAAACTTGATATAATAGAGTTTTCTACCTCCGAGTAAGAAACTCCTTTTATTATAGGTCTGGCAATACAAATAATTTGAACATCTTCCTTAAGAAAAAATAAATTTCGCCGAATCACTTCTCTCATTAATCTTTTTGCTCTATTTCTAGATACCGCATTTCCGACTTTTTTAGAAGCAACAAAACCAAACTTCGTTGGACCTTTTAAGATATATACTACCACATACTTACCGGGATAGCTTTTTCCTTTATCAAAAATAGCTTTAAACCCGGTATTGTGGCGCAACCGGAGTTTCCTTTGAAGCATAGTACCTCCGAATAAAGTCTGATCCTGTAATTATTGTAACTCTTCCAGTTACCGTTTAAACCTAGAATTAAGAAAACTTGGCTTGCGCCAAGCCTTAGCCGCATATGCTAAAAAAGGCCACATGATTGCGGCCTTAAGCTGATAACTTTTTACGCCCTTTTAGACGACGACGCTTTAAAACATCTCTCCCGCCTGGAGTGCTCATACGACTTAAAAAACCATGAACTCTTTTATGACGACGATTTTTCGGTTGGTACGTTCTCTTCATCAAAGACACCTCCTTCAGAACAAAAGGAAAAATAACAGACACATCTTAAGAGATTATACTCTAAGATTTTTACCAATGTCAAGAAAACAACTTTTTAATAATTGTGGATAAGTTAGATTTTTATTTAGTTATCCACCTGTGAATAAATCTCTAAATCTACTTAACTTACTGTTGATAACCCAAAAGAAACTTGGTATGATGTTTTCACAACCCTTAAGAAGGCTAATAAACTCCTAACATAATTATTAACACACAAAATCAGAGTAAGTTATCCACAAATGTGTATAAGTTTGTGTATAACTTTTTTATTGCCACTTTTAATTCCTCTATATTTTATTCTTAGATAAACCTAAGGGAGGTTTAATAATGCCACCCCGACCCTCATCCCTCCAAGCAATATGGCAAGAGACATTATCAAAATTAGAAGGTGAATTATCTAAACCAAGTTTTGAAACCTGGTTGAGTACTACACAATTAGTTCAAATGGACGGAAGTACACTTTTTATCAGTGTACCAAATGAGTTTGCCAAAGACTGGCTTGAAAGTCGTTATGCAGCTTTAATTCGTTCTACTGTTCAATCTGTCCTAGACCAGCCTGTTAATCTTCGTTTTATTATTTCCTCTTATAAGGATTCACCTAAAACTGTACAAGAGAAACCGCAGGTAAATATAAATAGCCGTACAGAACAATTTCCTAATTATCTTAATACCAAATATACTTTTGATACATTTGTAATTGGTAACAGCAATCGCTTTGCTCATGCTGCTGCCTTAGCAGTAGCGGAATCACCGGCTAAATCCTATAACCCCTTATTCATCTACGGAGGGGTTGGTCTTGGTAAGACTCACCTAATGCATGCAATTGGCCATCATATCCTGCAGCAATCGCCAAACACAAGAGTAGTCTATGTATCCAGTGAAAAATTCACCAACGAGCTTATTGATTCAATACGGGATGAAAATCCTATAGAATTTAGAAATCACTATAGAAATGTTGACATTCTTTTAATTGATGATATTCAGTTCTTAGCTGGCAAAGAAAGAACTCAAGAAGAATTTTTCCACACTTTTAATGCTTTACATGAAGCTAACAAACAAATCATAATTTCATCTGATAGACCTCCCAAAGATATTCCTACTTTAGAAGATCGATTACGCTCACGCTTTGAATGGGGACTAATAACAGATATTCAAGCCCCGGATTTAGAAACCAGAATTGCTATTTTGCGTAAAAAAGCTAAACTTGAGAACTTACAAGTATCAAACGATGTAATGGTATATATTGCTGACAAGATCCAATCTAATATTCGTGAGCTGGAAGGAGCTCTTATCAGGGTAATGGCTTTTGCCTCATTGACTTCAAGCCCAATTACCACTGACATAGCTTCTGAAGCTTTAAAGGATATTTTACCAGTTCATACACCAAAACAGATCACTATTGATATTATTCAACAATCAGTAGCTGATTATTTCCATATCTCCATATCTGAATTTAAAGCAAAAAAGAGAACTCGTTTAGTTGCTTTTCCTCGCCAAATTGCCATGTATTTATCCAGAGAACTAACGGACTATTCTTTACCAAGAATAGGTGAAGAATTTGGTGGTAGGGATCATACAACTGTTATTCATGCTCATGACAAAATTTCTGAAAGTAGACGTAAGGATACTGTATTGGATAAAAAGATAAATGAGATTATCCAAAGAATCCAAAATTCTTAAATTAAGCAAAGGAAATCTTGTTAATAAATTGTTCCTAAACTATGGATAATATCTGAATAAATTATTAAATGTGAACATGTGGATAAGATTCAGACCTTTATCCACATGTTTTTCAACATTTAAAATTAGCCTCTACTAGCAGTTCCCTGCGAATATCCACAAACAGACAGGCGATATTACTAAGACGACTAAATTAATATCTTATTATTCTTATTAGAGGAATATTCACATTTAGTGATAAGTAGGAGGTTTTTTTAGATGAAAATTTTTTGTACTAAAGATATTCTTTTATCAGGAGTAAATACTGTTCAAAAAGCAGTATCGAGCAAGAATACCTTACCTATTCTTCAGGGAATCTCCATTAAAGGGGAAAATAATTATTTATCATTTGAGGCTACAGACTTAGAAATAGGAATCCGTTGTATATTGCCTGCTCAAGTAGTTGAAGAAGGTACTGTCGTTTTACCTGCTAGGCTTTTCTCAGAGATTGTTCGAAAATTACCTGATACCACTATTCTGCTGGAACAGAAAAGTAATGTACTAAATATTAGTTATTTTGAGTCAAATATAAGTTTGAAAGGATATGACCCAGAAGAGTTCCCCCTTTTACCTGACCTGTATGATCCTGTGAGTTTTAATTTGCCAACTTTTCTTTTCAAGAACATGGTCAAGCAAACAATTTTTTCATGTTCGACTGAAGAAAACCGGCCGGTATTTACAGGAGTTCTCTTGCAAATAGAAGAGGGAGTAATAAAATTAGTGGCAACAGATACTCATCGTTTGGCCTATCGAACTGCCAAGATGGATAATAATTCTGAGATAAAATTCTCTGGAATAATACCTTCAAAGACTTTAGCTGAAATATATCGCTTGCTCAAAGAAGAAGATGAATTATTAGAAATTCAATATAGTAACTCCCAAATAGTTTTCAAATTCGGAGCGGTATACTTAATTTCAAGGTTAATAGATGGACAATTTCCTAACTATAAACAAGTAATACCACAGAGTTGTGAAACAAAAGTTCATTTACCTTTAAGAAATTTCACCGAAGTTGTGGAAAGGGCTTCTCTACTTGCTCGGGATGGAAGTAACAATGCTAATATAATTCGGTTTAATCTGGAAAATTCTGTTTTACGTATAGATCAAACTTCAGAATTAGGTAGAATATCAGAACAAATGCACGTTGAAATGAGTGGGAAAGCAGTCAGTATTTCATTTAATTCAAAATATTTATTAGATGTTTTAAAAGTCCTAGAGAATGAAGAGATTATCTTTGAATTATCTGGTTCGTTTAGCCCCGGAATTATTAAACCCTTAAATGATCCAAATTATATTTACTTAGTATTGCCTGTACGAACATCGTAAATGGGCTAAAATTATGCAATTAGAAAACTTAAATCTAAAAAACTTTAGAAATTATGTTCAAGAAACCATTAATCTAGAGTCCGGTTTAAATATTCTTCAGGGACGGAATGGGCAAGGTAAAACTAATATTTTGGAAGGGATATATTATCTTCTTACTGGTAAATCGTATAGAATTCAAAGGGATCAGGAATTGATTCTTTGGGGTAAGGATAATTTTAATCTATCAGGTGATTTTAAAGTTTCTGGACGTCGGATTCACCTTGAATGTAACTATTTAAACAAAAAGAAATTTTTTAAGATTAATAATGTTCCATGCAGTAAACTATCTGAGTACGTAGGGATAGTGAATGCCGTCTTTTTTTCTCCGGATGACTTGTTTTTAGTAAAGGGAGGTCCATCTGAGAGAAGGCGATTCCTTGACATTCATTTGGCCCAACTCAAACCAAGCTATATAAAAGTAATAAATAGA
>JAJZSC010000188.1 GCA_021849995.1 Bacillota bacterium
GTCGAGGCGAGCTAGGTGTACCTGCTGCACCTGCACCTATAACCGGTCCCGTTGCACCTGTGTCCTCACCGGTTGTTCCGGTACCAATACAACAAGCGCCAGAAATTTCTCCTGATTTAATTAGCTCACTCAACCAGATGAATGTCAAAATTCCTAATACTTCTGGAGTAGGGGCTAATCCACAAGGGCCATTTGCTAATCCTAAGTGATTATGGACTTATAACTTAATGTATTGTAGTTATTCTCATAATTCTACTATTGGCCGCCTGGGATATGAATAGGGTTTCCGGGTGGCTATTGTGTGTTTCGAAGCTGGGCATTAAAAAAAACCCCTTTTTCAAGGGGTTTAGCAAATAGAAACTACATGAGAAAAACTAAAAAGACACTATTATCATATGTCGAAAAATGTCGAATGTCAAGATGGATGTTAAGAAGTTTTTAAGGAATCTTAGGATTTTCTTAACCTATATCGATAGAGTTTAACTTGGATCTTCTCTTTCTAATTTTAACTGACGCGAGTAATGGACTTACTAAAATTATAATGACTGACCTACTATCTAATTAAAAGTTTTTAGATTAAAAATAGTAATAATATAACCAGTGCTATAAAACCAAGTGTACTTAAATTAACTGTTATTCCAAGGGTTTTAATGCTTACTTGGTTTAACAATGCGTTTGAGGCAAACACTATCAAGAAGAAAAAGACAATGGACAGCCATCCTGCACCAAAGGCCGGGGATTTAAAAAATGAGACCGTGCGGTTTAAACCGACGCCTGATAAATCTTGCCCACCAATAGACATTTTAGAACCGCCCCCCATCTCTAAAACCGTCCCGTGGTTTTCCGGCCCCTTCAATATCAGAAGGTGCTGGCACCAACTTTCCGTCCGGCAAGCCATTGCCGCCTGGTCCACAACCGGGAGTTCCTACTCCTGCTCTTTCTACTAAGAATTGAGCGATCAAAAGCCCAAGCGCTATTATTAAGTTCCCGGGAGCACCCGGAATTTCGAATAAAGGTACGTTAAAGGAAGAATCCGGACTCCCATCGATTTCTGAGAATGCTGCAGTGAGGACTATTGAGACACTAAGATTGTCAGGAAAAAGAGGCTCATCAGTCCCAACCGGACCAACTCCCTGACCAGTTGGATTCGAAATTCTTATCTGACCGTTAGCTGCGGATTGTAATAGATTTGTCAGCTGGTCAAGTCTTAAAGTTACTGGATATAGTTCAGGGTTTACTGACTGCAGGGCAGAAGGGGGTCTGGCACTTGTTCGTTTGAATAAAAAAGTCATCACTACATCCAATGCCGCAATTACCAACCCTGCAAAGTAGAGGTTAGCCCGGGCTAACGGGAAGATCAGCGCACTTACAGGAACGAATGGAAGGTTACAGCGGACTGGGCTGTCTATAAGAATTGAAAGAGATAGTGGAGAAGACGGCAGAGGAGGAAGACAATAGTTATTTAGTTCTGCCACGCCGCCACCTCCTTAAAACCAAGTGCAAATAGTCAGCCAAAAGCCAATTGTCACTACGATGAGAAAAGCGATAAACGTGACTGGATTGGTAATGTCGTTTAAAAATATAGGGCCACTGAAGCCGTCAATTCGCATTCCTCATCACCACATCCTTGAATTCCAGCTATTTTTTATCCTGTGGTTTAGTATTTGGGAATTTAAAACCTTGAGGAAGTTTCAGATCTGCAGGGACATCCATGGTTTTGGCAGCTTTTCCACCAGTGACAGAATCAAGGACTTGCTGGGCAAGTTTTTGTACTTCCTCTGGCAGGGGTAGTTGGTCAGCACTTGGCATCCCATGGATAGTGGTAGTAATCGTTAAATTGACCATCGCCATTACCTTTTCAAACTTCTGCTGTTGAGCGAAGAAGTTTCGAATCAGAGGATATTTATTCATTAAACGGACTTTAAGGTCGATAAGGGCCAGGGACTCTTTCTCCGGAACAACCTTGCTTAACATTTGAGTTGCTACCAGTTGACGTTCTTTCTCCTGGTATTGCATAAAGGCTTCCTTGGTTTCCGGATCTGAGCTAATTGCTTTTTCTGCTGCAATTACACCTTGTACTTCTGCTGTTTTCAGTAAGGCTTCTCCTAGTTCCCTGGCCTTTTCTATATAACTCATTAAACTTACACCTCCATTTCTTCCTTATACTAAGGTATGCTCGAAACCATTCCTAGGTGAAAATTCCGGGCAGGACGAGCAGGAAACGCTAAAATGGGCGTAGAAGGTAATATATAGGGAGGGAGAAACTTGAGAATTTACCGTTTGCAAATTCGTCTTATCCAATTATCGGTTCTGCTTACTGTTATCGTATTAGTCAGTGGGTTCATGGGTGCGTGGGGTAGCAATCAAAAAAAACCGGACAATGTATCTAACCAAGATAAGATTGAACTTCCGTCGGGGACTGTGACTATAAAGGGAAATACAAAAATCGTAGCTTTGGGGGACTCGTTCACATACGGATATCCTGAGGGTCCGGAAAAATCCTGGCCTGAAAAGCTTGCTAAAGGTTTGCAAGTAACAGTTGTTAACAAAGGTAAGTCCTATCAGACAGCCAGGGATTTATTATCCAGGTTTGATCAGGATGTAATAGCAGAGCAGCCTGGCCGGGTAATAATCTTTATCGGAACAGGAGATGCTTTACAAGGAGTAAGCCTTAAAGATTATCAGTCAAACATTCAGGCGATGATCGATAAGTCCCGTTCTAATCATATTACTCCCATCCTGGCTCTCCCTCTTCCATATCCTAATGTCCAAAAGAGCATCAAGGAAATGCGTGAATGGTTGTTGGGCTATGCCCAGTCTCAACAGATTCTGACCTTGGATTTTGCTACTGTACTTATGGACCAGGAAAATAAGTATTTGCCAGGTCTTTCTAAAGACGGAAAATATCCCACGGAAAAGGGGTATCAGGTAATGGCTGAATATGCGATTAGAGTGTTAAAGTAAAGGACCAGCGACGGCGTCGTCTCCAGGGTATTGGTATAATAATAACTCCCCACCAAGGGCGCCTAGGCCACCAACCTCTTCTATGACGGCGATAGCGTCTACCATCCATATCTACCACTCCTGTCTGCAGATCAGCATCAAATGAAAAAGACTTCCCTATATTGCCATATTATGGAATGAGTAGATTGTCAGGTTCCATGGAATAAGCTGAAGAGGACGAATAATACAAACCCTATAGTCCCACCTAACAGAGCGTAACGAGGATGCCGTTCTCTGGATAAGGGCCAAAGCTCTGCAAAAACAAGAAAGGCCATGGCCCCTGCTGCAAGCGCCAGGAAAAAGGCCAGTGAATCCTGCACTCTGTCTAATGCCATGAACCCTAGAAGGGCTCCGAATGGGGTGAATAAGGCTATGCCAATATTAAGCAACAGGATTTTCCACCAGCGGATACGGGCCATTTTCAAAGGTGTGGCAGTAGCCATTCCTTCGGGGAAGTTATGAATGGCTATAGCAAAGGCGATTAGAAGGCCTAGCTCATGGGTAGCCTCTTGACCAACAGCTATGGCCATTCCTTCGGGAAGATCATGGAGAGCTATCCCGGAGGCAACCAGCAGACCGATCCGTTTTAAGCGTTGACGCCGATTAAGGGGTAATGCTGGACCAGCTGCGTTTAGGCGTCGATCGGCTAGATACATAAACAATAGCCCAAAGCCTAAGCCTAGAATGACCTGTTGTAAAGGCCCAATTTGCCATGCTGTTGGTATCAGGTCCACACTTACAACAGCAAGCATTACTCCGCCAGCCCCTGCAAGCAAGGCAGCTAAAACTCTTTCTTGAGGTTTGCCGAAGATGAGAACAGCTATACTGCCCAGGGTTGTGGCCAGTCCGGCGATCGTACTGATCCAGAGGATTTCGGCAATTTTGCTCATATAAGGCGGACACTCCTTTCTAAAAAGAGGATGGCTGCCTTAAGTTTCGGTAGCATGAGTTTTTCAGTGTTACGTAGATGTTTATGGCTTTAAGCGAAAAAATATTACTTTTTGTCTAAACACATTCCCTTTTGGGCACAATCATACTAGTAAAGAAAAAGTGCACAAAGGAGAGGGGTTTGGACTGTGAAAATATACCTGAAGAGAATTTTATCCGTACTCGGTTTAGCTATAATTCTCACTGGGGCTTTTATTACTACATTAGGGATTGTAGAGCGCCCTGATATAGTTATAGATAGGGACTCTGCAATCACCAAAGAGCTCATTCGTTTCCATGTAGTGGCTAACTCTGATAGTACTGAAGATCAGGCTTTAAAGCGTGCGATAAGGGATGCAATTTTAGAACAAGTATCAGATCGATTGGCACAGTCAAATTCACTCGCTGAGTCGCGGAAAATCCTTATCGACCTTATGCCTGAGATGACTACTATTGCAAAAGACGTTATCCGGAGCTGGGATAAGGATTATGAAGTCCAAACTGAGTATGGCAAAGCTATTTTCCCCACAAAGTCTTACGGGTCATTAGTATTGCCAGCAGGAGAGTACGAAGCTGTAAGAGTTTTAATCGGTAAAGCCGAAGGGTCGAATTGGTGGTGTGTGTTATTTCCGCCGCTGTGCTTTGTAGACATCGAACATTCAACAGCAGTACCTGTTGACGGTAAGCCAGGAGTACCCATTCAGAAGAATCCCTCAAAGTCCGAAGACTCTAAGGTAAAGGAGCCTCCTGTTGTAAAGTCATGGTTTTGGGAGAAGGCTAAGAGTTTATTACGATAGCCTTTCAAGCAATCTTTTAAACACAATCAAAAAACAGGAGGCCGCTAAAATTAAAACAATTCAGCCGGGACGTTTGGTGTGGAGGTTGCTATTGCATGTATGGCTTTAAGCCTAAGGTGGTTAAATTCTGTTTTTTTGAGGTTTTTTTAAATAAGTGCTTACTTGAACAGGAGTGATAAAAATTAGCCAGGACTTTGCGTCCTGGCCATTCATATTTCTAGGCGTTAAATCCCAAGAATCTCTTTAAGCTTTCGGGATTGGGTCCGGCTAACCGGAATCTCACTGCGCTCGTGATCATCTACCACTACGCTATATGTTCCGTTAAAGTAAGGAATAAGTTCTCGCATCCTCTTGATATTGACGAGGTAACAGCGATGAGAGCGGAAGAATTGGGCTGTGCTTAAGCGTGATTCTAATTCCCTCAACGTAAAGCGAGTTAAATAAGAATCCTTCTGGGTCTTGACAAAAACATTGTCTTTATCGGTATAGATATAAACTATTTCCTCCGGTCTTAAAAGAATCGTCTTCCCTCTTTGCTCCACGGGGATTACTTCCATTGGTCTTGGTGCGGGAGTTTCGCCATCTGCAGGCAACGCCTGTCCATGTGCCTGCTCGTTAGTATGCCCGTTTAGATGGCCATTTGTCTGGCCAATTGTTTGGCCGCTTATTTGGTGCCCCTTCCTGGATATGATTTTCGCTAAAGCTTGTTCTAGGCGCTTGGGGTGAATTGGCTTTAAGATATAGTCTATGGCGTTTACGGAGAATGCCTCAAAAGCAAATTCCTCGTGGGCGGTAATGAAAATAATGCACGGAGCATCAGGCTTTTCACTTAACTCCTTAGCCAATTGAATACCATTTAGACCGGGCATATCAATATCTAGGAATACTACGGAATAGTCTAGGCTATTTATCAATTCTAAAGCCTCCAAGGCATTAGTTGCTTCTCCGACAATTTGAATATTTTCAAACGGTTGAAGAAGAAAACGTAATTCCTTACGGGCAGGAAACTCATCATCAACGAGTAAAGCTTTAAGTTTCACATTAACTCCTCCCTCCATGCCTATTTTCATACTATTCTGATAAGTTGGGCATAATCCCTGCTAGTTTTAAAAAAAATTCTTCTGAGCATCATTTTATAGCTGGAATACTTGTACTATTTTGACGGACAAAGCAATAACCTTAAAGTAAAGATTCCTTGTATGTTTTTAGGAAGCAAACCCTTAATCGGTAAGTAAAGGAGGATATGACATGGGCAAAAGCCTGATCGGAAAGAAAACTGCAAGGTTGCTTGTGTTAAGCGGGCTGATTATCATTAGCCTAATCTTGCCCGGGTGCGGTACTTTAGACACTCTGCTGAAGAAGGATGGGTCAAATACATCATTAGGGGACTGGATAGGGGGCAAAAGTTCGAGTGCTCCGGCCATGACCGCATCAACACCTGCAGAAGGAAAAACTGTTAGCCTTTACTTCCCTGACTCAAGTGGCAAGTTCCTTATTAAAGAAGAACGAACTTTGCCTAAAACCTTAAGTCTTGCCAGGGAAACGGCTAGCCAATGGCTGATTGGGCCTGCTGTCAAGGGCTCGGGCGTTCAGGCTGCGGTTGCGCCGAATACTTCCCTTCTTGATATTGCGATTAAAGAAGGAATAGTGACAGTAGACTTAAGTAAAGAATTTTTACAACCTGCTCCTAAAGTTTCTGCGGAGACAGCCTTGTACGGACTAGTAAATACATTAGCCCAATTTTCCACAGTGAAAGAGGTAAAAATCCGGGTTGAAGGGAAACCAATTACCAAATACGGAGCGGTAGATGCTGCGAAACTTACCTTTAAGGAGAGCTTGGTAAAGGGTTCTGTACCTAAAAGTTCAGCCTCAGCTTCAGCCTCAGCCCCAAACCCAGGTTCTGTATCTGATCCTGTTGGTGGAGGAAAAAGTGCACTTCCTAATTCACCCAGTTCAATAAACCTGTTTTCATATCCACCAAGTTCTAT
>JAJZSC010000189.1 GCA_021849995.1 Bacillota bacterium
AGTAGTGCAGTAGCCCGTACGGATGGACCATCTGTTGCTTCGATCCGGGATCGTCTCTCGGAAACTATGTGGTACAATGTCGGGGTTTTCCGCAAAGAAAGTGAGATGAAAAAAGCGACTCAAATCATTGACGAACTCATTGCCGAGTATAAGAACTGTGTGGTCGGAGATCCTTCTAAGATTTATAACACCGCATTTGTCCAATATACCGAACTGGGGAACTTGCTCTTAGTAGCAAAAGCCGTCGTGATGGGAGCTTTGAACCGTAAAGAAAGCCGAGGTTCTCATAAACGGGAAGACTATATGAATCGGGATGACGAGAACTTCTTAAAACACACGATCATAACGAAACAAGGATCGCAGTATAAACTCTCATATCGACCGGTGGTTGTTACAAAGTACCAACCGGTGGAAAGGAAGTACTAATGCGTAAGATAACGTTTAAAATCCACCGTTTTGATGGTCAAAAAAGCTGGATCCAGGAATATACACTCGACCATCAACCCGGAAAAACGATTCTTTGGGCCCTCATCCAGATTAAAGAGACTCTTGACCCCAGTTTAAATTTCACGGCCTCTTGCCGTCATGCCATTTGTGGTGCCTGCGCAGTACGGGTGAACGGCCAGGCCACGCTCGCCTGTGAGACACCGTTGGATAAAATGCTTAAACGTTGGGAGAGCGACACCTTAATTCTTGAACCTCTCCAAAACTTTAAACTGATTCGTGACTTGGTCGTGGACTGGGAACCGAAGGCAGAGCGACTGGCTGAACTGAAACCTTGGCTCATGCCAAAGGATGAATTTAACAAAGAATCAGGCTGCCGTCAAAGTCCTGAGGACTTTAAGAAAATTAACAAGAACTCGGATTGTATTCTCTGTGGTTGCTGTGCTTCAGAGTGTAATAAACTGAGTGGGAATAACAGCGATTTCTTGGAGCCCTTTGTTTTCGCCAAGGCCCAACGATTTGTGGCTGATTCGCGAGACAAGAACCCGGTTGAACGGCTAAGTGCAGCCATTAACCATGGGGCTTGGAAATGCCAGCATTGTCAAGAATGCGTTGCTAAATGTCCGAAAGGCCTATCTCCGGCTGAGGATATCTCTAACCTTCGGCAAGAGGCGATTGCTAAAGGACTTGTGGAGCATTCAGGAGTTCGCCACGCAAAAGCCTTCCTGGATGACATCAAGAAGACAGGTCGCTTAAATGAAGGCATGATGGCAGTCAAGACGGACGGACTCGTCAAATCGATTGGCAATATACCGTTTGCGCTTCGCCTCATGAGCAAAGGAAAATTGAATCCAGCGCATATGTTCCCGAAACCGATTAAGGAAGTGGCTGAAGTGCGTGCCATTATTCTGGCCGTTAAGGAGTCTGAAAAGGCAAGAAATATAGCTATCGCCAAACGTTCTGAGGCTCATACTAATCCAGACGTCCAAAGACCTAAGGAGGCAGCAAAATGATGAAATATGCATTTTTCCCAGGCTGCGTCTTAGAAGGCGCCAGCCAGGAAGCTTATACCGCGACAACGAAAGTAGCCCAGGCCTTAGGCATCGAGCTTGTCGAGATCCCGGGCTGGACCTGTTGCGGAGGATCGCACCTTCAGGATTATGATAAAACTGCAGCTCTTGCGGTTAATGCAAGAAACATCGCTTTAGCAGAAAAGATGGGGTTGCCCGTTCTCACCGTATGCAATACGTGCACCTTGATGCTTCGGGAAGCTAAACATGAATTGGATAATGGAGCAAAAGAGCTTGTCAATCCAGCCTTGCAACAAGCCGGTCTCGAGTATACAGGGACAAGCCCAGTAGCCCACTTTCTGTGGATGTTGATTAAAGATTACGGACTGGATAAGCTGAAGAAAAAGGTCAAAAAGCCACTCAAGGGAATGAAAGTGGCAGGATACTATGGTTGTCACATTCTCCGTCCACCCCACATTATGGGCTTTGAGGACCACGCCAATCCGCACTCTCTTGAAGATTTGATCCGGGCTTTAGGTGCTGAGCCGGTACCGTTTGATGCTCGTTTAAAATGTTGCGGTTTCCATTCTGTCTTTACTAGCAAAGAAGATACAATGAAAGCAACGGGAACTATTAACTTGAGTGCACTTGAGGGTGGTGCGGACTGTACGGTAACCCCATGCCCGCTCTGTCAAATGCAACTGGATATGTATCAACCTGAAGGCAAGCGGGCCGTAAAT
This sequence comes from Bacillota bacterium, assembly GCA_021849995.1. GTDB lineage: Bacteria > Bacillota > Desulfitobacteriia > Desulfitobacteriales > Desulfitobacteriaceae > JAJZSC01. Next base: position 2,195 of record JAJZSC010000189.1, read on the forward strand.
GCAAAGGATGATATCCCGGCCCTTCACCTGACGCAGTTGATAGGATTAGCGCTTGGCTATACAGCCGAGGAACTGGGTATGAAACGTCATATTGTTAACACCGGGATCTTGCTTGCTGGCAGATAGGTGAACTACAAAAAGGTTGGGCATATCGCCCAACCTTTTTATAGTTCACCAGGATTAGAAATACCTTTTTATTAAATCACTTTCAGGCTTTAGGCATCGGTGTTGATAGATCGGTCGGCCGATTGAACCATAGATAACCTCCATCTCGATTACTCCAATATCCGTGAGAAAGCTTAGATATTTGCGCATCGATACCCGAGAAATCCCAACACGATTAGCCATTTCTTCTGTCGAAAATGAGCTTTTCTTCGTTTCCTGTATGTTTTCCCAGACTGTCTTTAAGGTGTTACGGGTAAGCCCTTTGGGCAATTCACTGGGTACGGTTAGCGGGTTTGGGTGAAGCATTCGTATATCCAATTCCGCTTGGCTTAGTTTTTCTTGATCCTTCGTCATACTTACCCATTCCCGGTAAGCGGATAATGCCGTTTTGAAACGTTCAAATTCAAAAGGTTTGATTAAATAGTCAACTGCTCCATAGCGCAAAGCCTTCTTGATGCTTTGACTATCACAAGCAGCGGATACGACAATAACATCGACCCCTTGACCCAGCTTTCGAATCTGTGCCAATAAGTCAAATCCGTTCATTCCTGGCATGAAGATATCAAGTAAGATCAAGTCGATTTCTTGACGATCCAAAATGTGCAAGGCGTCAGCAACTGAAGGAGCGACTGCTATTAACTCAAAGCCACCGACTTGCTCAAGGTAGCGTTTATTAAATTCGGAGACCATAGGGTCATCTTCTACGATTAGGACCTTAATCATTCCATCTCATCCTTGCTCTTATAAGGTAAAGACACTTTGAACTGAGTTCCTTGACCTTCCTCTGAAAGTATCTCGATTCTTCCATTAAGCTTTTCTAGACTATGCTTCACTAAATACAGTCCCAAGCCCCTGTTAGGGCCCTTTGTAGAATAGCCTTTGGTAAAGATTTGGCTTTTTAGCTCATCGTTAATACCTGGCCCAGTGTCCCTCACTTCTATACTTAAAACACCTTCTTCATAGGAAAAGTTTACGTCAATCCGTTTAAGTGGGCAATCAACCACGGCTTCCAGAGCATTATCGACTAAATTTCCAAACACGGTAATGATTTCGTGAATCACTTCTGGGTCTGCCGGTTCAGGTAAAAAGCATTCTTCGAACAGTACTAACTCTGCCCCAACCTCTCGGGCATAACTCATTTTCCCCAAAATAAAGCCTGCCAATACCGGATCTTTAATATGTCTTGTAATAAAACCTATTTCACTTTGATGTTGGTGCGCGATCCGACTGATGTACGTGGAAAGCTGGTCATAATACTTCATATGAACCATACCTAGAATAACATGCAATTTATTCATAAATTCATGGGCCTGTGCGCGCAAGGCCTCAGCGTAGAGGAGCACACCTGTTAATTCTTCAGCCATTTGTTTTATTTCGGTTTTATCTCGGAAAGTAGCAATTGCCCCGACACTTTTGCCGTTTACGCTGAGTGGAATAACGTTTGTTACGAGTGTTATTCCAAACAGATCGAGTTCCTGATCTAATTCCGCATTCCCTGTTTCCAGCACATGCAGCATACGTGTGTTGGGTACACAATCCGTTATTTTTTTTCCAACCAGGTCACCTAAAATCCCTGCTCGATTAAATAGCCGCAAGGCGGCAGCATTCGAGAGTGTAATACGGGAATCATTGTCGATAGCCAAAATACCCTCCCTTACGGATTCTAACATGGCGCTGCGTTCTTCGAGCATTTTGGCAATTTCCCTCGGTTCTAAACCAAACATTACTTTTTTAATTTTTCGGGCTAAGAATAAGGCACCAATAACTCCAACCAATAATCCGAATCCAATACTAATATATATAATTTGCCGACTCTGAGCGACAGCCTGGTTTACATCGTTAAGCAAGATCCCTACGGCAACAGCCCCAACCTGTTTACCAGTGGAAGTGACGATGGGGGTAAACGCACGTAAGGACATGCCTAGAGTTCCTTTTGCATAGGAAAAGTATTCCTGACCCTTTAGGGCCTCCCCTTCGTCTCCTCCCACAAAGGGTTGTCCAACTTTGTTAATATCCGGATGAGACTTTCTTGTCCCTTTCATATCCATGACAACAACAAACTCGACGGAGGTGATCTGTCGTATTTCATTCGCAAAGGGTTGTATTTCCGTATCGGCTCTTTGCCCATTGAGAGCTTCAATCACAAGAGGCGAGTGGGCAACAATTCGGGCAATGTTCTTCGCTTTATTAGCTAGATTCTTTTGCGTGTTATCGGCAACTTCCTGACTAATTAGGATGTCGGTTACGGCTAAAGATAGAGCTACAACACCGCAAACGAGCAGAGTTATGATGGTCTGCAAGCTGAAAAAAGGTTTACCCATCAGCATGGTTCTCCTTCCAAGAGGGTCATTTAATGTACATGCCAAGAATAAGTAAAGTGTAACCTATTGTCAAGTTTGTACTACAGTTCTTCCCCACTTGAGCCGAGTTTCCTTTGTATATTATTGGCCAAGCAGCATAGACTACGCCTATTAGGATTGTAGATTAGAAATTGCCGGAATTTGAAGCTGGAGGATTGACCTTTGTTGTTACAGACCGCCCTGCTCATTGTTGTACTTTCAGGCTTGGGAACACTCATTGCTATAGGAATTATTCTTGGTCTTTTCTATTTCGTTGGTAAACGTTCGTTTCGAACCATCGTCCAACGGCTTTTTGGGTTGGTTTTAGAAAGGCTGCTGCGAGACAAGTATTCTGAAAATCTAATGGAACTATGGAGTGCAGTGCGTCGTACCTCTGTACAAAATATCCTGGAAATCAGTTTACGAGCGGAAGAGGGAAAGCTCATTGATAGGCCATTAGGTTCGCCAAAACCGCTGCCCCATTACGATACCCTTATGTTTGTCGCTGCCCAAATGGCACGTCTGCCTAAGGAAGGAACTATTCCTGTAGATATGAAGGTAACTCTGGGAGCCAAAGCGGAAAAACCCCTTCAGATCGATATCCCGTTAATGATCACTGGCATGAGTTTCGGGTTAGGCCTCAGCGAAGAGGCTAAACGAGCATTAGCAAGAGCAGCAAAACAAATGGGTACTGCTACAAATTCTGGAGAAGGGCCCTTTTTACAAGAGGAACGTGACGAAGCTGGAAAGTTTATTTGGCAAATCAGCCGGAGTTCATGGGGTCACAGCTCACAAGGTATAGCCTCTGCAGATATGATAGAAGTACAGATGGGTCAGGGGGCCAGGATGGGGTATTTCAGTAAAGAACCCAGTACTGTAAAGGGAAAGGCCCAAAAACTAATGGGCATTTCTCCGGTGGAATCTGTTGTTACTTCAGCAGTAACCCCGGGAATTAACACTCCTTGGGACTGGCCAAAGTATGTTTCGGATTTGCGCACAGAAGCGGCAGGAAAACCGATTGCCATTAAGATTATGGCGACGGGAGGGTTGGAAAGAGACTTGGCCGTCTGTTTAGAAGCAGATTTTGATGTAATTGTGATCGATGGAGCCCAAGGTGGAGCGTCTGGAGCATCCCCCATAATTTGTGATGATTTAGGAATTCCAAGTTTATTGGCCTTAGTTCGTGCGGAACGTTTTTTGCGGGAGCAGGGTGCTCGAAAAGAAGTGAGCTTGGTGGTTTCAGGAGGATACGCTACACCAGGAGAATGCCTAAAAGCGATTGCACTTGGTGCAGATGCAATCTATTTGGGAACCGTTCCTCTATTTGCACTAGTTCATAATCAAATTGGTAAAATTCTTCCATGGGAACCGTTAACTCAGTTGATCTGGTACAATTCTCGCTATAAACATCGTTTAGATATTCCACTAGCGAGTAAAAGCGTGGCCAATGTCCTGAAGTCGATGGCTCTGGAAATGGAAGAGGGGGTGCGGGCCCTCGGAAAAACAGCTTTGTCAGAGCTTGGTCCCAATGATCTTGTGGCACTGGATGAATGGACGTCTAAAGTAACGGGAGTAAAGCGTGCTTATCCCTGGCAAGATTAACGAGTCATTTTGACAATATTTCTGATGCCGAGTATAATAAAATTATAGAATAATCGGCTTGAGCCAAGCCTGCAAGGTGCCGAGAATGTTATCACTTCTGACTGGCAACAGTCAGTTTGCACTTTCTGCAAGTAAAGAAAATAATGAGATAAACCCAAAGAATGTGAGGAATAGTGACAATTACCGTTCAGAGAGAAGGGCCATAGCTGGAAGGCCTTTTCGGGAAACACTAAGGTCGCACAGGAGGGGCAGAGGGGAATGGAGTACTCTCTGACGGAAAAACCCGTTAGCAATGCCAAGAGCTGAGGAAACGTTTGTTTCTCAGAATAAAGGTGGTACCACGGAAGCTTTTCGTCCTTTGCTAGGAGGAGAGGCTTTTTTATGTGGGG
>JAJZSC010000190.1:0-4850 GCA_021849995.1 Bacillota bacterium
ATCAATGCTTAATTTTGCCGAGGAAAACATTTGCCAACCTATCCAAATCATAACCCCCACAACCGTAATCGCCATAAGCAATGTTATGATCCTAAAAACTTGGTCTCCCAGTGAAGCTCTTAGCCGATATTTTCCACCCATTGCGTTTAGACTTCCCCCTTTTATCTACATTTCTGATAAACACTCGAAAGAGCTCAGCGAAAAGCTGAGCTTCTTTCAAATCACTAGATGATATTCGAGCTATAAGCATTCTATACTAATTTATTTTAGCAAGTCTAACTTATTTCAGCAAGGGTTGACCATTGTAGGTGATGGTTTTTAAGGTTCCTTCGATTTTGGTTACCAAGTTGGAAGGAAGTTTGGCATAATCCAATCCCTCAGAGAGGTTCTGCCCATCATGAACCATCCAGTTAACTAAGTTCACAAGCGCTTCACCTTTAGCCTTATCGGTTTGGTTTTTGTAAACCAACAACCATGTAAAGGTTGAAATCGGATACGCCTCGTCACCAGGTGCATTTACAATCGATACACGGTAATCAGCAGGAATCTCTGCTCCAGCTGCTGCAGCGGAAGCACCTTTCAGGGAAGGAGCGACCCATTTGCCGGCTTTATTTTTCAACACTGCAACTGGAATTTTGTTTTGCTTGGCATAGGCCAATTCAACATAACCAATTGTACCAGGAGTCTGCTTAATAACTCCGGCAACACCTGCATTTCCTTTACCGCCAACACCTACTGGGAATTTGACAGAGGTTCCTACTCCGACCTTCTCTTTCCACTCAGGGCTAATAGCACTTAAGTAATCAACGAAATTGAAGGTTGTACCACTTCCGTCCGAACGATAAGCAACATTAATATCCAAGTCAGGAAGGCTAACACCGGCATTATCTGCTTTAATACGAGCGTCATTCCACTTTTTAATTTTTCCAAGGAAGATGTCCACAAGTACGTCTGGAGCAAGCTTTAGATCTTTAATGTCACCAGGAAGGTTATATGCCACAGCGGTAGCACCTAAGGTTGCCGGAATATGAAGAAGTTCTCCGCCCTTAGCTGCTTTTAACTGATCATTGGTCATCGGACCGTCACTGCCACCGAAGTCAACGGTCTGTTCAGAAATTTGCTTAATCCCTGCACCACTGCCAACACTTTGATAGTTAATGGTGTCGCCAACTTTTTGCTTATATTGTTCAAACATTGCTGAATAGAGCGGAAATGGGAAAGTTGCACCAGCACCATTTAATGTAACAGGTTGTCTTTTTTCAGCAGCAGGGGCAGCAGGACTTGTTGGAGCCTTAGATGTTCCACAACCGACCAGTGAGAAAGCGAGAATACCTGTGAGAATACCGGCAACTAATTTACGTTTTGTACTAAACACTAAAATTTTCCTCCTTGCGATACACAAAATTTATTTTGTACACATTTAATTTAACATACCAAAGTTAAGAAGAAATTATCCTGATGTTAAATTTATGTTAAATTAAAATTTTAAATACCAATATTTGGCTGATCAGGCAAGCAAGCTTTATTCTTTGTAAAATCAAATGAACCTTGCGTAAATCATTCTTAATTTTTGGTATTTACTGACTCAAACCGATAACCTACTCCGCGAACTGATTCAATTACAGAGCCTAAACTTTTTAGTTTATTTCTAAGATTGCAGATATGGACATCTACAGTTCTTGTATCACCGTCTGAATATCCCCAGATTTTTTGTAATAAATACTCACGGCTAAATACATAGGAAGGTCTTAATAAAAAAAGATGTAATAGTTCAAACTCTTTGGCAGTCAAGTTTAGGGGTTGTTCCTTTATAGTCACAATATGACTGAAAAGAGACAATTCCAAATCGCCCCAACAGATGGTTTTTTGCACTTCCTGACTTATCCTTTTATCTTCTCTTAGACGAGCCTTAATCCGGGCAATTAGTTCTCTTGGACTAAAAGGTTTAGTGACATAATCATCTGCTCCCAATTCCAGTCCAATAACCTTATCCACCTCTTCATCACGAGCACTTAGGATTATTATTGGAACTTGACCCATCTTTTTATCCGCTCTTACTTTTTTACATACTTCAAAGCCATCTAAAACAGGAAGCATTAAGTCAAGCAGAATTATGTCTGGTTGAATACTTACCAGCTTATCAAGCCCACTCTGTCCATCAGCAGCTACCTCTACATCATATCCCTCACGTTTCAGGTTATAAGTTACAAGCTCTTGAATAACAACATCATCTTCAATTAGAAGAACTTTAGCCATTTTCTCCTCCCCCCTTTTTATAAAACTACTTTTATGTCTAATATTAGTTTATTTATGTAAAGGAAAAATAAATTGAATGTAAAATTTGTGTTAAATTTACGAATTTAAAAAAACTTAACCTAATCTGTACACTGCTTTTACATGTTTATAATCTAGAGTTAACTTTTCTTCGGTAGACTTAATGGTAAAGAGTTATGCTAAAGGAGTTATATATGAATGATCTCGCTATCAAATCAATCGCTCGGGTTACAAAATTAATTCTCGCTCCCATGTCACCCTTACAATACTTCTTAGATTCTCCCGGTTTAACCCATGTCTATTTTCTTGAACAGGCTTATTCAGTACTGGAAAATGACGGTAAAGAGCGTATTGCCTCATTTTTTCGGCCTTATCACAAGCAAATTCACAAAGGCTTGCTATGGGCTGACCATGGCTGGAAAAATGTTAGCCATTATTACTCCAAGCCTGATCAGGAAGGGTCCCAAAATTGGCCGGGAGCGACAGCCGAGGCTCAATATTATTTCAACAAATCCTTAAGCTTTTTAACCAAGGATGTTTTTAAAGGCATGTTTTTTCTTGGGGCTTGTTTGCATTTAATTCAGGATATGTGTGTTCCCCACCATTCTAAGGGAATAATATTTGACGGTCATAAAGAATTTGAAACCTGGGCCACGGAAAACTGGAAAAAACATTCTGTTACAAGCGGTGGGTTATATCTGGCTTTCTCTCATCCCAGCCAATGGATTGAATACAACGCCAGGATCTCCGAGGATTACTATCCTCTGGTTTCCTTACGGGCTAAGTGCGATGAGGCAACCTACAAGGAAGCTGCTCAATCTCTCATCCCATTAACCATCAGAACTACTTCAGGTTTTCTTGACTCTATGGTGACAAGTCTAAAAGGAGTTACGTTACGACTTGAATAGACTTTATCCACTTAGAAGGGGATACGTACATGTTGCAGACTCAGACTCATAGCAAACAGTTATTTAAGTTCTTAGACCAAGGTTATTCTATTTGGGTAGTATACCTGGATATAATCAGGTTTCATGAAATTGAATTCCGCGTTGGCTATGTCAATGCTGTACGCATATTAGAGGAAATCGAGAAGGAAATTGAGCTAAAACTTAAAGAACAACGTCATCTCTTTCTGCTATCTGTCCTGGAAAGCAGAATAGGGGATGATTTTGTTCTTTATTTTGTTCCAGATACTAACACTCCTTGCTCAGTTTCCCAATTAAATGAATATTGGGTAATCCCTTTAGAAAAACAGATCAATAAGAAACTGCAAAGTTTTGTTAACGAGACAATTCGGCTCCATTCAGGCATCGTTTTATGCGAAAACCAACCTGGCAAGAGCTCAGACTATCTGTTGTATACCGCTATAAAAGAAGCCTTTCTTCTAAACAGATCTGAACCTGATCCTAATTATTTTTCCCTACGTGAAGAAATTGCCAAAATTTTGAATGAGCCTTACTCCTATCTGCAAACAGCTTTTCAACCTATTCTCCAGGTCCAGACAGGGGAAGTATTTGGTTATGAAGCTCTTAGCCGGTTTAAGGGTCCGACTTCCTTTAATAATATCGGGGAGCTTTTCCCCTTTGCTGAGAAGGTCGGACAGCTATACCCCATAGAGACAATCTGCCGGCGCCTGGCAATTTTGTCATCTTCTAAAGTGCTTAACAAACATAACCTTTTATTTCTGAATATCAATCCCCAGGTAATAACCGACCCTGAATTCGCCTCAGGGCAAACCCGCCGGTTGCTTACTCAGCACGGTTTAGAACCTTCCAAAGTTGTGCTGGAACTAACCGAACGAAGCGCCATCCAAGATTTCAAGACCTTTAGGGAGGCCTTGGCTCATTATCGCAATCAAGGCTACCTTATCGCCTTGGATGATGTAGGTGCCGGTTACTCCTCTTTGCAGTCAGTCGCAGAACTTCATCCAGATTTTATCAAAATAGACCGTTCCTTGATAAGCAAGGTAAACATCGACCCGATTAAATGGGCACTTCTTGAAACATTTGTGACATTTTCCAAGCGCATTGGCTGCAGAATTCTAGCAGAAGGTGTAGAAACAGAGGAGGAAATGCGAACTTTAGTTCAACTAGGTGTGGAGTATATTCAAGGCTATTTTCTTGCCAAACCGTCCTTCGAACAAGCAGACATAAATGAGCGTGCCATTGAGATCGTAAAATCCTATAGCGGAATCAGAAATTTACAAGATACAAACATCCTTACTTTGCTCGAACCTCTTCCGTTGTTCAGCGCCAACACCTTAGTAGAAGAGGTCGACAGGTTTTTTCGAAGCCAACCGAATCAGTGGATTATTGGATTAATTGACGAAGATAGAATAGTTGGAGTACTACAGAGAGATAAATTATACTCCTCACTAGGGACCAGGTATGGGGTTGCCTTATACTCTGGACGTACTGTTTCAATATTAATGGATTCTAATCCGCTCATAGTTGAAGATACTACACCGATTGAAGTCATATCGAGCTTGGCCATGTCCCGTTCTAACGCCTACTTATATGATGGGATAGTTGTAGTTAATCAACAAAAAGCTATTGGGATGATATCAGTTGCAGGTT
>JAJZSC010000190.1:4860-6683 GCA_021849995.1 Bacillota bacterium
AGGCCATGGCGGAAAAACAAATTCAACTTGCCCGTGGAGCCAACCCTCTTACCGGGTTACCAGGAAATGTTGCTATTGATCGAGAAATTGAACATAAACTGGATGCACGAACTCCTTTTGCCATCCTATATGCTGATCTCAATAATTTCAAACATTATAATGATGCCTTTGGGTTCAAACAAGGGGACCGTGTAATTAAAATGTTAGCTGAAATTTTGCTCGAAGAAGCTGTACAAAGTGATGACCCAGCATTTGTTGGTCACATCGGCGGAGATGATTTTATTGTAATACACAGAGTTGCAAAGATAGAGAATTACTCTAATCGAGTGCTGAAATCTTTTCAAGAACTCTCAGCAAACCAGCCAGGTGCAGATTACCTGAGTGTTGCCTTGGCCGGTCTAATAATAGATCCTAACCATGAGCAAATGAACTGGTCTGCGCAGTTAGTCGCTCAAAAGTGTGCAATTGTTAAAAAAGAGGCAAAAGAACTAGGGGGTAACGTTATTGTCCTGCGTTAGGATATTTTTTAAGTGAATCATGATTTACATTATTCCCTCACATACTGAACATAATAGATTTAGTTAATTAACAGCCACAGATCCAAATAAAGAAATTTAACTAAAAGGGGTGGTTACCTTGTTTAAAGGAATTTCAGAAGTTGTAGGAGAATCATCCTTATTGGGTCTTGTTGTAGCAGGAACAGCAGTTATAGTATTAGCTCCCACTGTAAAAAACATTTTAAGAGGGGTCGCAGTCGGAACTGCCAAAGGAGTTCTATCCCTTGTTGAAGGTGGAGAATCTTTAGCTTCTACAGTAAAACAAGGCTGGGATAGTGTCGTTGCAGAGGCAAAAACACAAAAAGGGATGGCTCAGATGGATGCTGGAACCACTATTGGTGCCGGAGCCGGTGGAGCGATTGGCGCTACCCTTGGAGGCAGTATGGGTGGGACTATGGGAGCTGCACTAGGTGGTGGGCTCGGTGGAGTTATGGGTGCTAGTGTAGGCAGCGGCATTAAGACTGAAACCGATCCAAACTAGTTGAGAAGTATAGAGACTAGACAGAGGGAAATAACTTTCCGGATTTTACCCGGTCGTTATTTCCCTTTTTTATCTGCAATGGCAGATTATTCAGCAGCTATCCATTATCCGGCGCATGTTTAAGGTTGAGTAAACAGAGCTGAATTAGCTAGGACAGAGAATACCCCTAAATTATTAAGTATTCCTGCACCAATCGGGGTTACCAAACCAGCCGCTCCTAGTCCCAGCCCAATAACATTAAGTCCTAAAGAGAGATTTAAGTTTTGATGTACCAGCTCCCTCGTGTTTTGCGAGAGCCTGATTGCTTCGGCAGCAAGCAGTGGATCTTGAGAAGAAATTACTATTCCTGCTACAAGTGCACCAGAATTCCTTCCTTTTCCTCCCAGAGCAATTCCAACATTGGCTTGCGCCATTGCGAGAGCATCATCTACCCCATCTCCTATCATGGCTACAGTATGACCCTCACTTTGCAACTTTTGAATAATTTCGGCCTTTTGTTGACTGTTCAGGCCACCGTGGCTTTCCGTTATCCCAAGTTGATTGGCCGCAATATCGGCTGCTTCCTGTGAATCCCGGGTAAGAAGTAGGAAATGCTTGATGCCCAGTGCTCTAAGTCGTTTAATTGTTTCTTTGGCTTGTGGTTTAAGGATTTCTCTTACGAATAGCAAACCGCATAATTTACCATCAACAGCTATATACAAAGGGCTTAACGATAAATGTTTATATCTGGTAAGCTTGAATGACACTTTTTGAATGGATACTTTATATTCTTTCATAAGATTTAT
>JAJZSC010000191.1 GCA_021849995.1 Bacillota bacterium
TGAGTACCGTCCAGGGCTGAGAATACTTGGACCGCAGGGTCCTGGGAAGGTAAGTCGTTGCCAGGTAGCAAACTTAGAGACTACGTTGAATGACGTAGTCTCTTTGTGTTAATGAACGGTTTAAAGCTCGTGAATACTTTTGCTTTGCAGTATTGTACTCTGGGAAGTATGATATTTCTACAAAATTTTAGTAAGCCAAACTTAAAATTCAGGATACTCTCATATATTGAACTGTTAGTACTAACAATTACAATTTCCGAAAGGTGAGATAAAAAGTACCAAGTCCACGTATCCCTATTCAATGTTAAATTATGAGTAGGAGCTATTTCGTATGTTTGAGAACTCGAACTTAAAGCTCAAATCTGGTGGTTTCATTTTTGGGCTGATAGTAATTGCGGTGATAATAATATACAATGTTTCAACCTAGATGTGGAATTTATAAAGTTTATACAGGAAACAAAAGAACCGCCAATTTTCATTTGGCGGTTCTTTTGTTTCGGGCCGTAACGCTTGCTATATAAAAGTACTGTTCATTTGCTCTCTTAGGCTGGTAAAAATGTCACCAGGAATTGCTTCTATTGAGTAATCTTATCAGGATGCTTTTCTTTTTCATGTTTTACCGCGTCGTACTGAAAACGAAACTTTTGGCTGCAAAATGCACAATGAACGAATTTGCCATCCTCTGAGGGCATAGGCATGCTTAACACCTCCCTGCCCAGATTATAGACAATTTAAACAAAGTTTATACAGTAGTGGTCAAATTCTTTATTTAAAAAACATAACATAAACTAAAGAGGTGATTTAAGTGTGGCGACGTTTTTTCAACGAACTATCTATACATTTATATTGGCTTAAATATGATCTGATTAGAAAATGGCGGTTGGATTCTCCTTTTGGAATATTGGGTATAATAATATTGGTTTCAGGGTTATTCTTGCTAATTCTTATTGGTGAGGGCGTGGCTCGTTATTTTCGAATCTTGTTACCATGGGTTGCGGGAGCCAAGGTTAGTGATGTTTATTGGACGTCGCTATTTTTCGGCTTAAAATTTAGTATTGCATTTATTCTGTTTTCTGGTGCCTTGATTATATTTTTGGTTTTAAAAACTCAACAGAGGCGATAATATATTCAAATAGATTTCATAGAATTAATGCCCCGAATTATAGAAACGATTCAGATTAATTTAAATAAATTAGCTCAAAATGTTCTACATCTCTTTTCCTTAAAATAAGTTTCTAGAAAATAAGTTTCTAGGAGTGGACAAACCTTATCTTGTACGTCTACCTTGCACTGTTCCAATGCGTGTGATACAATTTACTCGGTTAAAAGGAGGGTGAGAACGTGGAATTCCTATCCGGGTTGACCGGCTTTCAAGTATTAGATTTAATAATGATTCCGGTCCAGGTGATTATAATATTTTTTACGTTCTATTATTTTGTTTTAGCAATGTTTGGTCTTTATCGCAAACGGGAGAAAAAGGTGTTGACTCCGGAAAAGACGTTTGCACTTGTCGTTGCGGCACACAATGAAGAAGCGGTTATCGGGCCCTTAGTCGATAACCTATCTCAGCTAGATTACCCTAAAGAATTATATGATGTTTTTGTAGTGGCGGATAATTGCACCGATAAAACGGCTTTGATAGCGCGAAGTGCTGGAGCGTTTGTGCATCAGAGGTTTAACAATACTAAACGGGGCAAAGGGTATGCTCTTGAATGGATGTTCCATCGTCTATTCAAGATGGAAAAACAGTACGATGCCATAATCATTTTTGACGCAGACAATTTGGTTAAAGAAAACTTCCTTGTTGAAATGAACAGCAAGCTTTGCCAGGGGGATCAAATAGTTCAGTGTTACTTAGATTCAAAAAATCCGTTTGATAGCTGGGTAACAAATACCTTCTCCATTACCTTCTGGTTATCCAATAGATTATTACAGTTGGCCCGATATAATATCGGATTGTCAAACGTTCTGGGTGGAACCGGAATGTGTATTTCGACTAAGGTCCTAAGAGAATTTGGATGGGGAGCAACTTCTCTCACTGAAGATTTAGAGTTTAGCATGAAGGCTCTGGCGCATGGCGTTAAGACCACCTGGGCTCATGATGCTGTAGTATATGACGAAAAACCTCTAACTTTTGCCCAGTCGTGGAGACAGCGTAAGCGTTGGGCACAAGGGCAGGTTGACGTCGCGGGACGCTATTTTTTTGAACTGTTGCTAAAGGGTTTCAAAGAGCGTAAGTTGATGTATATTGATGCCGCAGTTCATCTCTTCCAGCCGGCTTTGGTTATGATCGCAACGTTTTTCATGCTGACAAACCTCATATCAATTGTTCAAGAGCAGTATACTCAAGTCTTTTCTTTAGTAATGCCTTGGACAGGTTGGCAGATATTATCTGCAATCCAATACGTCTATCCTGTTGCCGCACTGGCTCTAGACAGGATTCCGTGGAGAGGATATCTGGGCTTAGTATTATATCCGGTATTTATATACAGCTGGATTCCAATTGTATTTTTAGGCTTCCTTCATCGTAAAGACAAAGAGTGGTCACATACAAAGCATACGCGTTCGATTAGTTATGAAGACGTGGTTAAACAAAAAAAAGTATCAACGAATTGAAAACCAATTAAAAACAAAAATTGCAAAGGCTTAAGGAGGAGAAGGTTAAATTCTCCTCCTGTTGTTTTTTAAAATGAATTTGCCTAAAGCATTAGGTTTATCCAACTTGACTAATGTTGAAAAAGTATTTATTTTTTTTGCTATATGCTATAATAATTCATTGGAATCGTACACATTCAGAAACAAAAAGGGGTTTACTTTGTAAAAGCATTATTGAAATAAAGGGGACTCATAAATGGCATGGTCTGATTTAGAAGAACTATTAGAAACACCGGGTACTTACATTGGCGCAGGTTCGTCCTACGAGGCTGCCCAAGCTGTTATAATGGGAATCCCAATGGATTACACGGTAAGCTTTCGTCCAGGGACAAGACTAGGCCCACAAAGCATCAGAAATGTTTCCAGCGGGATTGAAGATTATAGTGTATATCTAGATAAGGTCCTTACGGATTATGAATACTTTGATTGTGGCGACCTGGCCCTTCCTTTCGGAAATGTTGATAAATCCTTAAGAATTATCGAAGAGGCATCTAGAAAAGTATTAGCAGATAAGAAATTTCCTATCTTTTTAGGCGGGGAGCATTTAGTAACCTTTCCACTGATAAAGCCCTTCATCGAAAGCTACCCTGACTTACAGGTAGTACATTTTGATGCACATGCTGATTTACGGACAGATTATTACGGTGAGAATAATTCGCACGCGACTGTAATGCGGAAAATTGCTCAAATGCTAGGTCCAAAAAGTGTATATCAATTTGGTATTAGGTCCGGTATAAGGGAAGAGTTTTTATTTGCTAAGGAGTATACTCACCTAGTTACTGAGGATGTTCTTGAGCCCTTAAGAGAGGCTATACCTCAATTAAAAGGCAAGCCAGTATATGTTAGCTTGGATATAGATGTAGTAGATCCTGCCTTTGCTCCTGGAACAGGAACACAAGAGGCAGGAGGGTGTACCTCAAAAGAAATTATTAAGGCAATTCATGCCCTAGGTGAACTAAATGTTGTAGGCTTTGATTTGGTAGAGGTTTCACCCACTATGGATTCCAGTGAAAGAACTTCCCTTTTAGCTGCTAAGTTAGTAAGAGAAGCAATCTTAAGCTTCGTTAAATAGTAAGAAGAATAGCTTAAAAAACCCAAAAATTACTTGTCATAAAATTACTGAAAGCCTTTGACAGCTTAAACATTTTTGTGTATACTGATATTCGTCAGTTGAAGCGGGCGATTAGCTCAGCTGGGAGAGCGCCTGCCTTACAAGCAGGATGTCGGCAGTTCGATCCTGTCATCGCCCACCAAATTCGATGTTTGATGTTCGTGATATTTGAGGTTCGAAAAGGCGAAAGTAAAAGTTCGCAGATGGAATTGAAAATCGTGAAACAAGAACAACAAGTCTTAGGAGGAATACGATAGTTCGAATATCGAATATCGTGCCTCGAATATCGATCAAGGCCCCGTGGTGTAGTGGTTAACATGCCTGCCTGTCACGCAGGAGATCGTCGGTTCAAGTCCGATCGGGGTCGCCATTTATGAATTCCGAAGCACGAGGCCGGAGCCCGAAAGGTTCTAATCGAACATCGGGTATCGGGCATCGAGCGTCGAAATAATGCCTCGGTAGCTCAGTCGGTAGAGCAGAGGACTGAAAATCCTCGTGTCGGCGGTTCGATTCCGTCCTGAGGCACCATATGCGGGTGTAACTCAGTGGTAGAGTGTCACCTTGCCAAGGTGAAAGTCGCGAGTTCGAATCTCGTCACCCGCTCCATTTTGGCGGCATAGCCAAGTGGTAAGGCAGAGGTCTGCAAAACCTTTATCCCCCAGTTCGAATCTGGGTGCCGCCTCCATAGTAGTCCAGACAACCTAAACATGCCGAAGTGGCGGAACTGGCAGACGCACGGGACTTAAAATCCCGCGGGCCCTAAAGCCCGTACCGGTTCGATTCCGGTCTTCGGCACCATTCCTTGGGTTTGTAGCTCAGCTGGTTAGAGTACCGCGTTGACATCGCGGGGGTCGGAGGTTCGAGTCCTCTCAAACCCACCATATGTAACTGATATTAAAATTGTAAGCAAAAAGTTGTTTACCACCCATTGATTTAGTCAATGGGTGATTTTATTTGAGCGTTTTGTTTTGAGCGTTTTGTTACATCGGGTAAACCTGCGTATTTTTTTATTTGTATCAATATTTTAGAAGACTCGGTAAATAAGAGGGAATAGTTCTCTGAATCTGCTTAAGAGATTTTAGGATTTCCTTTAACGAAGAATGGTGAGAGTAGATTTGTATATCCTATTATATTGACATTGTTTTGATTGTCTAATATAGTAATTTCGTTACTTTTTAAAAGGGCATCGACTTTTTCGTAATTTCAGTATTAAATAGACTATGCAAGAGTATAATGTTAGGGTTGAATCGGACTAGAGTGGCGGTTAGCCATCGGATGAATGTCTACTGATTATGGTTATAAAGGTGGTGGTTTCCATGCATTTACTTTGGCAAGGCAAGGCGCCCATTTATGAAGCACTGCAAAAATATAAATCCATGCGGGTGGTACCGTTTGACGTGCCCGGACATAAACAAGGCAGGGGAAACCCCGAACTTAAGGAGTTTTTGGGTGAGAAATGCCTTTCGGTAGATGTTAATTCTATGAAACCGCTCGATAATCTTGTCCACCCCGTCTCTGTTATTAAAGAGGCCGAGGCACTGGCCGCAGATGCTTTCGGCGCACATCATGCCTTTTTTATGGTCAATGGCACCACATCAGCTGTTCAGGCGATGATTATGAGCGTATGTAAACAGGGCGACAAAATTATCATGCCACGTAACGTTCACAGAAGTGCTATTAACGCCCTTATCATCAGTGGAGCTATCCCTGTTTATGTGAATCCGGGTGTCAATAAGAACTTGGGAATACCATTGGGCATGTCCATTGATGAAGTAAAAAAAGCCATCAAAGAAAATCCAGATGCCAAAGCCATTTTTGTCAATAATCCTACCTATTATGGCATCTGTTCTGATTTAAGAACGATTACTGAGCTGGCCCATCAGCATAATATGTACGTTCTGGTGGATGAGGCGCATGGAACCCACTTTTACTTTGGAGCAGATATGCCTGTTAGTGCGATGGCTGCAGGAGCCGATATGGCTGCAGTCAGCATGCATAAAACAGGGGGCAGCTTAACCCAAAGTTCATTTTTGCTAATAAGTGATCGGCTTAGCACCGGACATGTGCGACAAACGATTAACCTGACCCAGACTACCAGCGGCTCCTATCTGCTGCTGTCTTCTCTGGATATATCCAGACGCAACCTTGCTCTAGACGGTAAAAACATTTTTGAAAAAGCCACTTCTCTGGCCAATTATGGGCGGGAAGAAATTAATAAAATCGGCGGCTACTATGCTTTTTCTACAGAGCTTATTAATGGGGATTCGGTGTTCGATTTTGACCGCACCAAGCTTTCTGTTCATACAAGAGAAATAGGGCTGGCTGGAATTGAGGTTTATGATATTCTCCGTGATGATTACGGAATTCAGATCGAATTCGGAGATATCGGTAACATTTTAGCCATCATTTCCGTTGGGGATCGCGCATTAGCCTTGGAACGTCTTGTATCTTCACTGTCTGAAATAAAAAGACTATATATGAAGGATAAAACGGGAATGTTTGATCATGAGTATATAAACCCGGAAGTGGTGATGGCACCGCAGCAAGCGTTCTATTCTGAGCAGCATTCTGTTGCCATCAAAGACAGCGCAGGGTGTATAAGCGGAGAGTTTATCATGGCTTACCCGCCAGGTATTCCTATTTTGGCCCCGGGAGAACGGATCACAGAGGAAATCATTGATTATATAGCTTATGCCAAGGCCAAGGGTAGTTTCTTGACCGGTACAGAGGATATGGCCATTGAAAACATTAGAATAGTGGAGGAATAATCTTATGGAATTATGGTATACGGAACAGCACACAGACAACGTTCGCTTTTCCATCAAGGTTGACAAGCACCTTTA
>JAJZSC010000192.1 GCA_021849995.1 Bacillota bacterium
AGCAGGTAATAAGTTAGTATAACCAAACTTCTATAATGATATGACATTGATCTTGTAGTTCTATTTTTTTTGTTCCTTCATAAGAATTACTAAGTGTACGAGCCTGTCTCGGCATTTATATGGATGAGTGTCTTTTTGCTGGAGTTTTAAATGGAGTTTTAAATTCTCAAGGTGAAGAGAGGGTGCGGAGATGAATCCGTTTGAGAGATGGGACGATTGGGAATGGGAGAAAGCTGCCAGGGAGGTCGGTCGAGAAAGAGGAATTCGTTCCAGTGGATGGGAGATTAAATCAGAACGTTCTCAAAAAGGAAGTAAACTTACTAGTTTAGTTAATAATTTCACCCGTTTTCAAAAACGTTCCCTTTTAGCAGCACTTATGTTTTTAACTGTTGTCTTTAGTGCGCAGGGGGAAGATTTTATTTCAAAAGGAGTCTATAAGGTTTATAGAAGTGCTATGGGTAGTGGAAATTACTATGCTTCCCTAAATTCTATGGCTAAAGAGGTTTTTAGTCTGGGAGGAATTCAAACGAAGAGCACCCCAGTGGATGCTAAAATGCAAGGAAAGTTCCTTCCCCCGATTTCTGGTCCGGTAGTTGCAGGTTTTGGTCAAGCATCTGCAGATGGAAAAGGCACCCTACATAACGGAATTGATGTCTCAAGTTCACTTGGAATCCCTGTTGTTTCACCTTATTTGGGTGCTGTCACAGCAGTAGGGGAAGATCCTCAACTGGGAAAGATTGTAAAGCTTGACTTAGGTGATGGCTGGAGTGCAACTTTAGGAAATTTGGGGGATATATATGTGAAACAAGGGCAAAAGGTTGAAGGTGGTCAAATGATTGGTACTATAGGTCTCTCAGCCCCTCTTAAAAAGCCCTGGTTACATTTTGAACTTAGAAAGAATGGTAAGCCAGTTGATCCGCTGCCTTATCTGGTAGCACCAGCAAAGTAAAGATATCCTGGAGGGATAAAGATGCATATTGCTAGGGTGGGAGGTCTTAGCATTAAAATACATCCCGCTTTTATCCTTGTACTGATTCTTTACGCAGCCCTGGGACTAATTCCCCAGGCTGTTCTTGTCTTTGGCTTAGTTATAGGTCATGAACTTGCTCACTTATTCGCAGCAAAGGCTTACGGATTTAAAGTTGTTGGTTTGGAGATATTTCCTTTTGGTGGTGCAGCCTATTGTGAAGATTTATTTGAGGGGAGAAAAGTTGAAGAAAGTATTATGGCTTTGGCAGGTCCCTTTTTTAATCTTGTGATGATTGCTATCGGTGAAGTGTTTCGCCGGCAAGGGATCTGGCAGGGAAGCCTGGCAGATGATTACATTCGGTTTAACTTCTGGCTGGCTGCTTTTAACCTGATTCCTGTATTGCCACTTGATGGGGGAAGGGTTGTCAGAGCTCTGGCAACTGAGCGGTTCGGTTATGTTAAAAGTACCAAGGCTTTGGCCTGGGCTGGCCAAGGTTTAGGTGTAATTTTAGGGATTATCGGAGTGGCGCTTATCACTCAGGGTATAGCCCTAGAGGGAATTCTGACTTTTTTAGTCCTGGCTGGCTTTTTCTGGCTGGCTGGGAATAAAGAAGTGGCCAATGCCAGGATTACATTTCTTAGACAGCTTACCCGTAAAAAAGAAGAACTAGTTAAAAAAGGCCTGATGCGGAGCAAATGGATAACAGTATACAAGGATACTCCGCTGATCCGGATAGTAGAGCAATTGACTCCTGATCACTATGCCTTCGTAGCACTGCCAGGTGACCAATTTGAGTTTTCGAAGGCTTTAAGTGAGACTGAGATTCTTGATGCAATGCTTACTTACGGTATTTATTATCCGGTTGGCAAATTGGTTTCATAGACTGTATGCCTTGTCACATTGTTGGAATAATAAGGATTATTATGATATAATATTGACTTAAATGTGACAAGGGGGAAAGTCTCACACAATGACAGAGTTTATAGCGGCGGAGATTCGCCGTCAGATTGATCGTTTTTTGCCTAAAGTTATAAAGCCGAGCCGTTATCTTGGTGCGGAGTGGAATGCAGTTCATAAAGAATGGGACAGTGTGAAGGTACGGATGGCCTTTGCTTTTCCGGATGTTTACGAAGTTGGTATGTCTCATCTTGGTACCAGGATTTTATATCATTTAGTAAACTCTTTCCCGGAATTTTTATGTGAACGGGTTTTTGCACCATGGGTTGACATGGAGGAAAAGATGAGGGAAAAGAGTATTCCCCTCTATGCTTTAGAGTCTTTCAGGCCGGTTAATACTTTTGATATAATAGGATTTACTCTCCAGTACGAAATGAGCTTCTCAAATATCCTGAACATGCTGGATCTGGCAGGGATCCCTTTAAGAGCGAAAGACCGGGGAGCAGAACATCCTTGGATAATTGCGGGAGGACCTTGTGCTTTTAATCCTGAACCGTTAGTACCTTTTATAGATTTCTTCCTTTTGGGGGAGAGTGAGGAACAGTTACCGGAGGTTTTGCGTCTAATTGACGAGCAAAAGAGTAATCCTATTAATCGGGAAGAATTTTTGCTGAAACTTACCAAGGTTCAAGGGGTTTACGTACCAGACTTTTATAATCCTGTTTATAAGTCCGATGGGAGGATAGAGAAGATTGAATCCGATGTTCGGGTTCCAAAAGTAGTTGAAAAGGGTCTGGTGAAGAACCTTGATACGGCATTTTATCCTACTCAACCTATAGTCCCTTACACTGAAATTGTTCATGACCGGATGATGCTAGAGGTCATGAGAGGATGCTCAAGGGGTTGCCGCTTTTGCCAGGCAGGAATGATCTACCGCCCAGTCCGGGAGCGTTCACCAGAAGTTTTAATGAAACACACTGAAGAACTAGTGCGCTCTACCGGTTATGAAGAGATATCTCTCACCTCCCTTTCTACAGGGGACTATTCATGTATTCAGCCACTTATTACAGGAATTATAGGAAAATATGAGCCGGAAAAAATTGGAGTCTCACTTCCTTCGCTCCGTTTAGATTCTTTCGATGTAAAGCTTGCTGAAGAGGTACAAAAGGTTAGAAAAACTGGTCTTACTTTTGCACCCGAAGCTGGAACCCAGCGTTTAAGAGACGTTATCAATAAGGGTGTGACGGAAGAGAATCTTCTTCAAGCTGCTGAATCGGCCTTCAGAGCAGGCTGGTCTCACATCAAGCTTTATTTCATGATAGGTCTCCCGACTGAGCGACAAGAAGATTTAGATGGAATTGTGGCTCTGGCCAAAAAGGTAGTTGAGCTTGGAACAAGGCTTGGGCGGCGTAATGTAGCAGTTACAGTCTCTGCTAGTTCTTTCGTTCCAAAGAGCCATACCCCATTTCAATGGGAGCCCCAGGAACCAAGATTGTCCCTAGTAGAAAAACAAAAATATCTTAAGGAAAAATTAAGAGATAGAAGAATAAAATATCAGTACCATGATGTTGAGACTAGTTTTTTGGAGGCGGTCTTTGCTAAAGGGGACCGCAGGTTGGCAGACGTGTTGGAGACGGCCGTCAAGTCCGGATGTAAGTTCGATGGCTGGTCAGAGCATTTTAAATACGAGATTTGGTTGGAAGCTTTAAAGGAGCATAGTTTGGATCCGCGTTTCTATGCTAGTAGGGCAATTGATTACGATGACGTGCTTCCGTGGGATCACTTGGAAAGCGGTGTTACTAAAAGGTTTTTAATGCGGGAGCACCATAATGCCTTGAAGGAGTCTAGGACTGTTGACTGTCGTTTTGACACATGTCCTGGCTGCGGAATCTGCCCGGATCGGGGAGTTAAGATTGATTTGAAAGGGTGAGTTTCCTTGCGGGTAAGAATTGCTTATACCAAGTTGGAAGAGGCCAAATATATTGCCCACTTAGACCTTGCAAAAGTATTTGAGCGTGCTTTGCGAAGGGCTGGGATAAGATTGGCATATTCCGAAGGCTTTAATCCTCACCCCAAAATTTCCTTTGGCTCGGCTTTGGCAGTGGGAGTTGAAGGGGAACGCGAATATGTCGATATCGAAGTTCAAAGCGAAATGGATCTCAAAGATATGGTTGGCCGGCTGCAGGAACAGCTCCCACAGGGAATTCGTTTATTGGAAGGCAGGATGATGAACCCAGGGGCTAAAGCTTTAATGGCTATTTTAAATGCGGCAAGTTACCGGATTAGAGTGCCTATGGCTCTGCCAATAAGTCAAAGCCAATTAGAAGAGGCTATCTCAGCGTGGTTAGGTCGCAAGGAAATACTCTATGTAAAATACAGCAAAAAGGGTCGGCAGGAAAAGGACATCCGCCCCTGGGTGAAGAGCCTGGCAGGAACGATAAGTGGGGATGAGGTAATTTTTGACTTAGAGGTGGAGATAGGGAATCAAGGAAGTGTTCGCCCGGATGAGGTTCTCGGAAGTCTAAGAGAAGTTGAAAGCCTGCATCTCGACCTTGATCAGATGTCAATAAAACGGACTGGTATCTATGTATCATATGAAGGACTTAACCGCTCTCCGCTTGAACATGAAAATTCTGTTGATAGTCCGAAGACTTCTGTTCAGGGGAGTTAAGGGTCGGCAAGATGATATTTTGTTATGGGGTAAGGATTCGATGAAAGAAATCGTTATAACTGCGAAGGACAATGGTTTACGGGCTGCTTTGTTTGAGGATAGCGAACTCATGGAAGTATTTGAGGAAGAGGGGCTAACTTCAAGGGCTATTGGTAATATTTACCGTGGCAGAGTAGAGAATATTCTACCAGGAATGCAGGCAGCTTTTGTAAATATCGGACTGGATAAGAATTCTTTTCTCTACGTAGGGGATGCTATAAGTCCGGTTTTTGAAGGAGAAGAAAAGGTTCAGTCTGATCACGCAGTACGGATCGAAGAAGTGCTCAGACCGAGGCAGGAACTCTTGGTGCAGGTAATTAAGGAACCGGTTGGCTCAAAAGGTGCCCGTATCACTACCAATATAACCCTGCCTGGTCGTTATGTTGTGCTGATGCCTAAAGTCGATTATGTAGGGGTATCCCGCAAAATACTGGACTCTGAAGAGCGCTCGAGACTTAAGGAGCTTGCACTCCAAGGACGTCCGGAGGGGATGGGAGTAATCGTCCGTACTTTAGCTGAGGGAGTTTCCGGTGAGGAAATTTCAAGTGATATTAGACACTTAGTTGGTCTTTGGAGTAAGATTGACCAAAAAGTATCCAAAGTCTCGATTCCAGGGCTTGTTCACCGCGATTTGGATCTTATTTCCCGGTTAGTTAGAGATCTGATTGATAATGATGTACAAAGGATTACCGTTGACAAGCAGGAGATAGCGGATTTCTTACGAGAGGAATTAAAAGAGATAGCTCATCCGGCGGCCAGACAAGTTGTGGTGGATTTAAGGGATAATCTGTTTGAACGCTATGAAGTTGATTATGAGATTCATAAGTTTTTGAGGCCTAAAGTATGGCTGAAAAGCGGAGGGTATTTAATAATTCAACAAACAGAAGCCTTAACGATTATAGATGTTAACACAGGAAAATACACGGGAAACCATTCACTTAAGGAAACCGTATACCGAACCAATCTAGAAGCAGCTGGTGAGATTGCTCGGCAACTGAGGGTCCGGAATATCGGAGGAATAATTATTATTGATTTTATTGATATGTTAGACCAAGAAGACCGTCAGGGAGTAGTAAATGCTTTGGTGCAAGCCTGCTCCCGGGATAAGACCAAGTGTCAGGTGTTAGGGCTTACCCAACTCGGTTTAGTCGAAATGACACGCAAAAAAGTAGGACAAACTCTGGCAACAAGGTACAAAAAAGTTTGTCCTACCTGTGAAGGCAAGGGTTTTATTGACAGATGAAATAATTTAATGTTAAAATAACGAAATGTGGTGACTCTCACCGCAACCGCGCGAATCAGGTTATTTAACGATTTTTTGTTATCAGTATTAAGTTTAACTTAAAAGATTTTTCACTAATAAGTGAAAAAAGGTTTTGCTTAGAAACTGAACAAAAATCGACCTGCACTGGCGAGTCTAGGATTTGGGAGGTGTAAAAATGTACGCAGTAATTGAAACAGGCGGCAAACAATTTCGCGTTCAACAAGGAAACGTAATTTACGTTGAGAAATTGAATGCAAATGTTGGGGACACCGTTACTATCGATAAGGTCTTGCTTGTCGAAAAAGATGGTGTTGTAACAGTTGGATCCCCTCTAGTAGCAGGTGCTCAGGCAGTGCTCAAAGTTATGGAGCATGGCAAAGGGGAGAAGATTATTGTCTTCAAATACAAATCTAAGAAAAACTATCGCCGTAAGCAAGGACACCGTCAACCGTACACAAAGGTTGTCGTCGAAGCAATCCAAGCGTAAGTCCGTGAATGGTATAAACCTTACGGTTTGGCTGGATGAACAAGAGCGAATCCGTCAGTTTGACTTGTCGGGTCACGCCGGATTCAGTGTTGAAGGCCAAGATATTGTTTGCGCCGCAGTTTCAGCATTAAGTATTGCGGCAGCAAATGGTTTGGAGCATTTCTTAGGAACTAATCCTGTTCAGGATGCTTCTGATGGGTATTTAAGCTTAAGCTTATCTGAAATAGGTGAAGCTGAGC
>JAJZSC010000193.1 GCA_021849995.1 Bacillota bacterium
TCTTTTGGTTCTGCTGGAAGAGCAAGGAGTAGGTCTTGAGCAAATTTCAGAGGAACTGCTGTCGAGGAGAAAGTAAACATGTCCAGCTAAGAGGTTATTGCACATCATGATTTACCCTAGAGGGGGATGAGTCTATCCGGGCTCATCCTCTTACTGTTTCATACAGTTTCATGCGTAGGAACTAGCAGGATTTTTTACTGCTGATGGCGAATCCTGGAAGAGCGTATAAGCAAAGGAAATAAATCTCCAGGTTCTTAACATTCGTCTGTCTGAGACTGTTCACTATACAATTGCATCGAGCCTATTTCAAGGTAATCATAGCTTAGCTAGGATAGAGAGGAGCACATGCGAAAGGAATGACAGTTAAGATGAAAAGAAACTTGCTAGGGAATACAGGAATTGAGGTAACAGAACTTTGTTTTGGTGCTTTGCCGATGGGACCTCTCCAGGCCAATATTTCAGAGGAAGAGGGTGCCCGGTTAATTATTAAGAGTCTGGAAAGCGGGATTAATTTTATCGATACGGCCGAGAAATATCTTACTTATCCGCATATTCGGAAGGCTTTGGATCAATTTAACAGTGAGGTAGTCCTTGCGACTAAATCCCCAGCCCAGAGTTATGTGGAAATGGAGAAAAGTATTCAAGAAGCACTGAAAGCCCTTAACCGTAACTACATAGATATCTTTCTTTTACACGCTGCGAGAGTCGAGCCGAGTGTTTTTGAACAAAGAGCCGGAGCAATCCAATGCTTAATGGATTACAAAGCTAAAGGATATCTTAGAGCAATAGGAATATCTACTCATGCAGCAAGTGTGGTGAGGAAAGCTGCCGAAATTAGTGAATTAGACATTGTGTTTCCCATCATAAACAAATTAGGGATGGGAATAGTGGGTGGAAGCTTGCCAGATATGTTAACGGCCATCGAAGAAGTCCGATTAAGTGGTAAAGGTCTATATGCCATGAAGGCCTTAGCTGGAGGACACTTGATAGATAACCTGGTAGAAGCGTTTGACTTCGTTCGTAAGATACCGGGTATTGTGTCGGTCGCTGTAGGGATGGTAAACTCACAAGAGTTAGAAGTAAATTTAAAGATCTTTAATAATGAGGAACTGCCTGTTGAACTATTGGCATCGAAAAAAACAAGCAAAAAGCTCTTCATTTCGAATTTTTGCAAAGGATGTGGAGCTTGTGTCAAAGCATGTCCTTCCGGAGCTCTTTCCGTTCAAGATAAGCGGGCTGCCGTAGACAGAACGCTGTGTATTCTTTGTGGGTATTGCAACCCTGTTTGCTCTCAGTTTGCTTTAAGGTTAATTTAAGATTTCTAATTTTAAAAGAATCTACAAGAGTCTGTTTATTAGCGGGCTCTTGTTATTTTGTGTTAAGATATATTTATCAATATACTTTTCTGTTCATTGAATTAACTTTCATCAATCGGGTTATTTATAGGCATTGTAGACAAAAGATTATACAGTTTGTTTATTAAGGAGGTTATCATGGATATCCCGGTTAAACGTTGGTACGAGGGAATAAAAGTAAGAAGGTCAAGAAGGAATTATAATTCAAAAATCATTCCAGCTGACTTGTTAGACGAGCTTAAATCATTTGTCAGAAGGGCCAATAAACGTTTTAATGATGCAAGAATAGTAGTTATTAATCAGAACCCGGATGAAGTGTTTAAAGGAGCCATTGGCTCCTATGGCAAGATTAAAGGGGCGCAAGCTTATGCAGCTTTTGTAGGTGATATGACTAGTAAAAATGTACAGGAAAATCTAGGATATCTTGGTGAAGCTTTTATTCTGGAAGCTACAAGTTTTGGTCTTTCCACATGCTGGGTAGGCGGATTTTTCCGGCCTGAAATCGTCAAGGAACATATAACGGACCTTAGCCCAGCTGAAAAAGTTATTGCGGTTACCCCGATTGGATATTCCGATGAAAACTTTTCGATCAGGGAAAAGTTAATGTTTGGCTCAAAACCGTTTCATAAAAGGAAAGATATTAATGAATTATGCATCGGATCTAGACAGGAAGAGTTAGATCCACGGATAATAACAGCACTTGAAGCTGCTCGGTTAGCTCCTTCAGCGGTAAATCGCCAGCCTTGGAGGTTTACGGTCGAGGGTAAATCAATAAAGATTTCAGTGGACAGCGACAAGGACAGTTTCCATCTTTCTAAGCGCTTGGACTGTGGAATTGCTATGTTGCACTTAGAAGTTGGAGCACTTTATCAAGGACTTAGTGGTAGTTGGGAATACCTCGAGACACCGGATGTTGCAAGCTTTACAGTGAAGTAAAGCATGATATCAAGTAACAAGAAGGAACAAAAATAACGCATCAAGCTGAACATGTTACAAACAAACTGTAATATAGTTTGTGCTATAATAATTACCTGTTACAAACTTGTTAAGTGGAGTGGGATAGATGTATAACTTAGCAGATTTAAACCCTGTCCAGCGTGAAGCTGTGGAACATCGGAACGGACCTTTATTAATACTAGCCGGAGCGGGTTCCGGAAAA
Organism: Bacillota bacterium; assembly: GCA_021849995.1. Classification (GTDB taxonomy): domain Bacteria; phylum Bacillota; class Desulfitobacteriia; order Desulfitobacteriales; family Desulfitobacteriaceae; genus JAJZSC01. The sequence goes on from JAJZSC010000193.1 coordinate 2,515, forward strand.
ACAAGAGTTTTGACATACAGGATAGCGCATTTAATTGCTACAGGGGTTGAACCTTGGGAGATTCTTGCCATTACCTTCACGAATAAAGCAGCCAAAGAGATGAAGGAGCGGATTCAAACCCTCGTGGGCAGTGAAGGAGAGAGGTTATGGGTTGCAACCTTTCATTCTGCCTGTGTAAGAATTCTCAGACGTGAGATTGAAAACCTTAGCGGGTATGGAAAGAATTTTGCAATCTATGATGCTGGAGATCAGCAATCGTTAATCAAGTCATGTCTTAAAGAGTGCAACCTTGATGAAAAGAAGTTTTCCCCGCGGGCAGTAATGTCAGTGATAAGTGATGCTAAGAATAAACTGCTTAGTCCGGATGATTTCTCGAGGCAATCAAATGACTATTTTCAGGAAAAAGTAGAGAAAGTATACGAACTCTATCAGAAGAAGCTAAAAGCTAACAATGCTTTAGACTTTGATGACCTGATCATGTTGACTGTCCGGTTGTTTAAAGAACATCCTCCTGTGCTTAATTACTACCAGGAGAAGTTTAAATATATTCTAGTGGATGAGTATCAAGATACTAATCATGCTCAATATGTGCTTGTCAACTTACTCGCTAAGCGTTACAGGAATCTTTGTGTCGTCGGGGATGACGATCAAAGCGTGTATGGGTGGAGGGGCGCAGATGTCCAAAACATCCTGGACTTCGAGCGTGATTATCCTGAGGCCAAAGTCTTAAAACTTGAGCAAAACTATCGTTCGACCAAGACGATCCTTAATGCTGCTAATTTTGTAGTCAGAAATAATGAGAGCCGGAAGGAAAAGTCCTTGTGGACCGAAAATGCCGAAGGCCAACCGTTAGTCTGTTATGTTGCTGACAATGAACATGACGAAGCACGCTATATAGCAGAACGCATCCAGAAACTCAAAGATCTGGAAGGGCGTCCAAATAGCGATTTCGCGATTTTATACAGAACTAATGCTCAATCCCGTGTCATGGAAGAACGTTTAATGAGGGAAGGGATCTCTTACCGTATCTTTTCTGGACTAAGATTCTATGAGCGCATGGAAATTAAAGATACACTTGCTTATTTAAGAGTTATTCATAATCCTGCTGATTCAGTAAGCTTCTCGAGGATTCTTAATGTTCCGAAAAGAGGATTAGGAGAGAGTACTCTGGAAAAAATATTAGAGTATGCAGATGAGCAGGGGATGCCGGTTCTAGATGCTGTTTTAGAGGCAGAGTATATTCCAGATCTTCAGGCCAGGGCAAAAAAGCCTTTATTAGCGTTTGCCCAAGTTATGAGTGAATTGAGAGCTAAATCTATGACTGAGTCCTCAGTAACCAGCCTTGTGGAAGAAATCCTGAAACGAACAGGTTACATGGAGATGCTTGTGTTAGATAAAAGCCCTGAAGCTCAGGCCAGGCTGGAGAACCTACAGGAATTTTTGTCAGTAACCGCAGAGTATGATGAAAAAGCCAAAACTGAGAATTTAAATGAAGATGGAGAAATGAGGACTGGTTTGGCAGGATTCCTTGAACAAGTTGCTTTGGTTACTGATATAGATAACTTTGATCAAGCAGAAGACGCAGTGATTCTTATGACTATGCACAGTTCTAAGGGCCTTGAGTTTCCGGTAGTTTTTGTGGTAGGAATGGAAGAGGGGATTTTCCCCAGCAGCAGGTCAATGATGGAACCTGCCGTACTTGAGGAAGAGCGCCGTCTTTGTTATGTTGCCATCACCAGAGCACGTGAGAAACTATACCTAAGTCTTGCGGGACAAAGAATGCTTTACGGCAAGACCCAATACAACCAGCCATCCCGTTTCATGGAGGAGATCCCTCCTGAACTAGTAGTTGATAGGGACCCGATTGATCCCAAGCTGGTCAAGGCTCCGAATTTTAAGATGGGAAGAAGTGACCAAGGTTTGAATGTCGATCGTAAAGCCTTGGGCTCTTGGAAGTCTAAGTTTGGAGCACCTTTAAGCACAGAGACAGTTTGTAATTATCATGTCGGGGAAAAAGTTGAACATTCGAAATTCGGAAAAGGGATAATTGTAGCCATCAAAGGGGAAGGCAGCCAGGCAGAGTTATCTATAGTTTTCAGCGGAGAGATTAAGAAGTTGATTGCAGAGTATGCCAAACTCGAGAAGCTGTAGGCTAGATTATGCCCATACAGCTATTCAACACCAAGAATTGAACGATCTTCCATTCGAATCTCGGACTTCGGACATCGGGAAGCATGCTAACCTTTCTGCGGTGTAAGGCTAGTCATAGTTACAACGAATTGGAAATATAGTTTTTTGCTTGTCGGAGAGAAAGGAATACGAAAATTGTCAGAAAGAATTTACGTAATCGGTCACAAAAATCCTGATACTGATTCGATCTGCTCTGCAATCGCTTTTGCCCAGTTAAAAGAAAGATTGGGGTACAATGGTGTAATTGCTTGCCGAGCGGGCAAACTTAATAAAGAAAGTGAGTTCGTCTTAAATTATTTTGAAGTTCCGGTACCTGAATTTGTACCAGACCTTAGTCTAAGGGTTCGGGATTTGATAAATGGGCATAAAGTGCCGATAGTAAGAGCAGGTACTTCTCTTTATGAAGCCTCGTTATTAATGAAAAGAAGCGAGCAAAAAACTCTGCCCGTGGTAGATAGCTCAGGCAGAATGCAAGGAATCATAACTATAGGAGACTTGTCCCAGACCTATCTCGAGCATATGGGAGATTTGGATTTTACTTCGTTGCATGTGCCGATCAAAAACGTAGTGGCTACACTAAAAGGTGAGCTGCTGGCAGGGGATGAGAATTCCGAGCTTCGAGGGCAAGTATTTGTTGGGGCCATGCACTACGCTACTCTGGAACAAGTAGTAAAGCCCGGAGATATATTGCTGCTTGGCAACCGTTCCTTGGCTCAGGAAAGTGCCCTGCGCCTTGGAGTATCTGCACTTATTCTGACCGGTGGAGCCACACTGAGTGAGGAATTATTAGAGGTTGCCAATGAGGGGAAGGTTGCTGTTATTACAGTTGAACATGACACCTTTACAGCAGCTAGGCTTTTACCGATGAGTGCTCCAGTTGAAAGCATCATGAAGACTGAGCAAATCGAATCTTTTCAGGAAGATGATCTAATCTCTGAGGTTCGCAAAAAAATGCTTCAGACTAGATTTCGGAATTACCCAGTTTTAGATGAACAAGAGCGGGTAGTCGGGCTTATCGGCCGTTATCAGTTGCTTAGCATGACACGGAAAAAGGTAATCCTGGTTGATCATAATGAATGGGGCCAGGCAGTTGACGGAGCGGAGCAAGCCCAGGTACTGGAGATAATTGATCATCATCGGGTAGGTGGGATTCAAACAGGGGAACCAATTCTCTTTAGAAACGAGCCGGTAGGCTCCACTTGCACCCTGGTTGCCCAATGCTACCGTGAAAATGGAATAACACCCGAACCAGAAATAGCTGGGTTAATGCTCGCAGGTATTATCTCAGATACGGTAATGTTTAAATCCCCGACTGCGACAGAGAAAGACCGGGAGATGGCTCAGTATTTAGAAGCCCTAAGTGGAGTAAAGGTTCAGACCTTTGGGGTCCAGATGTTCAAGGAATCATCTAATATTGCCGAGAAACCTGTCACCGAGCTTATTCAAGAGGATCTTAAGGAATTTGCCATCGGAGATTTTAGTATGGCTATAGGTCAAACCAATATTATGGGACTTGAAGGGTTAGAAAGAATCCGAGCAGAGGTAAAACGTGAGATGGATGATCTAAGGGAGCGAAAAGGGCTGTCCTATTTGCTCCTCATGGTAACAGATTTGTTGGAAGATAGTACAGAGTTATTGATATCTGGAAATGACCCAGAGGAAGTTGCTAAGGCCTTTGAAAAACCGTTAAAAGGCTATAGTGTTTATCTTCCGGGTGTATTATCACGTAAGAAACAAGTAGTACCACCGTTGTCACGCCATTTTATAGGGTAGACATTCATGCCGCTCTGCAGTACCAGCAGAGGATGAAAAATGAGTGGATGTCTCCAGGATTTTGGTTTACACCGGTCACTCGGTAAG
>JAJZSC010000194.1 GCA_021849995.1 Bacillota bacterium
AAAAGCGATTCCAAGTCGTGTATAGCCCATTTCTTGCGAAAAACGAATAACTTCTTCGAAACGTGTAATATTCATATAATGTTCAGCTTCTAAGCGACTGGCTACGGATAACATTTTCAAATTTTCTGCTTCGCTATATTCTACCTGCTTTATTCCCTGGTCAATGCAACTCTTTCCCTGATAACAAGCATTACCGTGGGGACAATTTGCACAATTCATTAACATCCTCCCTTACGAAGATAATAGCCTCTCGGCATTTGCCGAGGCAGTTGTTACAAGGGTTTCCCCTGAACCAACCTTATAGCATTCCTCCCTCTTTTAGTGGGAGGAATTTTGCTTTTTATCACGTTTAACTGGAAATTCACGAGTGATAATTTTTTTTAAATGCGTAAACAAAAAACATGCCTTTCAAGGTGATTTAATATTTCCAATCCCGGTTTTGGCGAGAAACAATCAAATATCCAACTTGAATCTCATCTACCCTGAACAAGAATTAGTTCTTGTTAATTGTTTTTCTACGCCTTACCCCATGGATATCCACCGCTGATCCTTCCAATATCACAGCCCAGAGGTCTAACTCCAGCGGGCAGTATTTGTGTGGCGATCTGTCGGATGATTCCTTTGCTTAAGTGTAAACGAGCTTCTGCGGATAAAGGAACTTTTCTGGAAACGTTTCCCTTACCATTTCAAATGGTTATTGAACCAGAGCGTTCTCTTATTATCACGTCCGACCTATTTAATGCTACAAGCTCAGATACACGGATGCCAGTTCGAAGAAGAAGATTAGCAATTGCTATATCACGTTTATTATCGTCTCTTTCGACGTTCCGTAAAAGATTGTTCCGTTCGTTCCGCTCCAAAGACCTAGGAGCAATATTACGTGCTGGATGGACTTCTGGCAATCTGATATTATCAACGATGTTAGAGCAGTTATTAAACCTAGCAAACTGTAATATAGCTGCAAACCGATTATTGATAGTGCTTGCGCTATTTCCCTTGGATTCTAGGTACTGGATAAATAATTGAACATCTACTCGAGTTAGTTCTGATAGGGTTCCTCCGTTGTGTTGGAGCCAATTGGAAAACAACTCCAGTGTATGTTTATAGTTTTTGATGGTAAGTTTACTTTTTCCTTTAGATTTAAGAAAGGTAGCAAAGTCGGTAATGACTTGTACGACACTTTTTTTCTCCATTAACCCCATTCCAGTACAGCATTTTATAGGACAAGTATAGTTAAAAGTTTCGTATAAGTCATCTTATATGACAAATAAATATATAGGAGAGGTTAGACCAAAATACGATTCATGGGAAAAATTTATTGGTCAAACAACTGAACGTGAGAGATTTGTTTGGTGTAGAGGAAAAGCTAATAAATCAAATAATAAGCGATTGCTAGCGGGTATGCCGGTACAAAAAATAAAGGCATCGGATCTTTGGAAAGTGCTTGAATCAGCCAAAGGAAGATGTTTTTATTGTACACCAACCGAGGGTTAATGGGAAACCAATCCTGTGGGCATTATAAAGTGGCGGACATGACATAAACTGATGGGAAATTTGTACCAATTGTAGCCGGACAGATAGGGTGGCCGTTTGTTATAGGAATGATGGTATCTTAAAGAATCAAAAACGAAACTTCTTTACAAATTTTTTCTAAATTATTAAAGAAGTTTTAATAAAAGTATAAAAACAAACAAATTGTAATGCTAAGACTTAATATGCACAGGCCAGAACTACTGACCAGCTTATTATTGTCTAAATGATTAACCATGTTCTTTGGCAACTTATTTTTTTCTTTTACCCCTAACCAATTGGGATAACTAAAAACCAGAACAACTGAGGCTTCAAAAACTAACTTAACACGGCTGGATAATAAGTTTGCCAGCCCCCGCTTAAATTCCTAACTCGTGTGAACCCATGTTGAGATAATATTCGATAAACTAAATATCCGCGTAACCCGATCTCACAATAAACAACGATATCTTTATCCTGCGGAAATTCGGATAAATGGTTACGAAGGTCATCTATAGGTATATGAATGGAACCTGGGATAAATCCCCTTTTATGTTCATCAGCTGTCCGTACGTCCACAAGAAAGACATCCTTAGGGCTTATTTTCTCAAGATGATGCCAATGAATGATTTGTACATCTCCACTTAGAATATTCTCAGCCACATAGCCGGCCATATTTACAGGATCTTTAGCTGATGAGAACGGTGGAGCATAAGCTAATTCCAACTCTTGCAAATCATAAATTGTGCCTCCTTGGCGGATAGTTCCAGCGATGTCATCGATCCGTTTATCGACACCATAAGAACCGACAATTTGGGCACCAAATATTTGACCATTCTTATCAAAGAGAAGTTTGACTGACATTTTCTTTGCTCCAGGGTAATATCCTGCGTTGGAACCGGAGTGAGTATAAGATACTTCGTAAGGGATTCCCAATCTGGAAAGAATTTTCTCATTGGCACCGGTAGAAGCGACGACCAAATCAAAAACTTTAGCAATTGATGTCCCCTGGGTACCTTTATATTTGCTCTCCCTGCCAGCAATAATGTCTGCTACTATTCGCCCTTGTTTATTAGCAGGTCCGGCTAGAGGTATAAGAGCAGCTTGGCCTGTTATAAAGTGCTTTACTTCAATTGCATCGCCGATAGCGTAAATATTTGGATCCGAAGTCTGTAGTTTTTCGTTAACTTTTATGCCGCCTAAGTCCCCAATGGCAAGTCCAGCTTCCTTTGCTAATTTTATTTCTGGTTTTACCCCAATGGCTAAAATAATTAAGTCAGCTTGTACTTGCTTGCCGCTTTGGAGAGTAATGAATGTTTTGCCTGCTTTTGAATCGAAGGCCTTAACTCCGTTATCTAAAATGAGGTTGACACCTTTATTGAAAATGTGCTCGTGAAGAATTGCTGCCATCTCAAAATCCAGAGGAGCCATCACCTGATTGCTCATCTCTACAATTGTTGTACTTACTCCTCTAGCATGGAGATTTTCGGCCATTTCTAAGCCGATAAATCCACCGCCTATGACCACTGCGGCTTGTGGTTGCTGTTCATCTACATATCTCTTAATTAGGTCAATATCTGAAACATTACGCACAACAAAAGCTTCGACATCGTCAATTCCGGGAATAGGCGGACGAATCGAGGCTGCCCCTGGAGAAAGTATCAATTTATCATAGGATTCTCGGTAATTGTGACCATTTGCTTCTTGAACTTCTACAACTTTTTCTTCAGGAAAAATGCGAGTAACCTCACTCTTGGTTCGTACATCTATTCGAAAGCGTTCTCTCATACCTTCAGGTGTTTGAACTAGAAGCTTATCCCGCTCAGCGATAACTCCGCTAACATAATACGGTAAGCCGCAGTTAGCATACGAAATATGTTCTCCACGCTCAAACATAATTATTTCCATCTTCTCATCCAAACGGCGTAATCGGGCTGCAGCGCTGGCTCCTCCAGCAACCCCGCCAATAATTAATACTTTTTTAGTCATTGCTTAATTCTCCTATGCTGTTAGATTTTTCTTTTCCCCACTTTTCTACAAGATAGCCAATAAGAATAATTATAGGAAGGCTTAACCCTAAACGCATGAGGGCAAAAGATAGGCCTATGAATTTCATCTCTACGGTGATCATAGGAATTTTAATGGGTGCAAGATGCAGCAGTTACCTTTTGATAATAGTCATTGATAGCATTTTTTAGAGCTTGTACCCCTAAGTTTGAGCAATGTTTCTTGGCTTCGGGTAGACCGCCTAACGCTTTAATTATGTCTTCTTCGCTAATCTTTAATGCCTCAATTAGTGTTTTTCCTTTCGCCAGAACTGTAGTCATACTGCTTGTCGCAATGGAAGCTGGACATCCGAATACCAAAAAACGAATATCGACAATCACTTGGTCTTTAACTTTTATATATATAGTTAAACTATCGCCGCAACTGGGGTCTCCAAGTGTTCCCACACCATCAGCATCTGGCATACTGCCAATGTTTCTTGGACACATAAAATGATCAAAAACAATATCAGTATACATATCGTTTCATTCCAATCATAGTTATCAATACTCCCCCTCCGTAGTCAGTCAATTTTTGTTAAACATTAATTATAAGCCTGCCGTTCTTCTTCATTGGAAATGAGATCCTTAAGTAGTTCATTCCAAATAGGAGACTCCCAGCTTTTCAATTTCTTGTGTTCTGTAAAATATTGCTCTGGGATTGGGTGTGTTCCTACGACCTTAATATGATATTTATTTTCTATGTACTCTTTAAAATAGGATATTCGTGGGCAGGGAGGATAACCCACCACCATTCCGGTTGCCAAGTGGATTACATCTACTCCGTTTTTGGCCATTTCGTCAGGAGCATATTCTACATTTCCCCCGGGACAGCCAGCGCACGTGGTATAACCCACAAGTTCGATGTCTTTACCTTGATATCGTTTAAAGGACCTTCCCGGTTATAAAAGGCTCTTAGGCACTTACCTCCAGCACATGTGTGATATCTTTCACAGATAATAATACCAATTCTCATTTTCTCCATTTCATTACCCCCAAACTAAGATTTAAGAAAATAATAACATAGTTAATGGCATTTGACAAAAACTATTTTTTACATATAATAATTATTAGCATATGCTAATAAAGACAGGGGGGGAAAAGATTTGTCTAACTGTGAGACATGTCCAACACAATCCAATTGCGATATTAAAGAAAATTGTCTGATTGAGAATAATCCAGCGAATAAGGTGGATAAAGTCATTGCAGTCATGAGTGGGAAAGGAGGAGTTGGGAAATCGACCATATCTGTTCTAATTGCCAAAGCGCTAAAAGCAAAAGGACTTAAAGTGGGCATCCTTGATGCTGATATTACGGGTCCTAGCATTCCGCGGCTCTTGAAAGTCCAAGGCAAGAATATCGGCGAAAACGAGTTTGGACTACTGCCTGTTCAATCTGATAATGGAATTTATGTAATGTCTCTTAACTTACTTATGAAAGATGAAGAACAACCAGTAATTTGGAGAGGGCCAATCATAGCCGGAGCGGTTAAACAGTTTTGGAAAGATGTGTATTGGGGGGAATTGGATTATCTCATTATCGATATGCCGCCAGGGACAGGAGATGTCGCTCTAACGGTTATGCAGTCTATCCCAATAAACGGAATGGTCATGATAACAACACCTCAAGACATGGTGTCAATGATTGTATCGAAGGCTGTTAACATGACAAAGACAATGAAGATTCCTGTTATCGGAATAATTGAGAATATGAGTTATGTCATCTGTCCAGGATGTGGAGACAAAATCAAAATATTTGAAGATAGTGGACTCGAATCTTTCGTTAAGAGGATGGAGCTTAACCTTTTGGCCCAACTCCCTATGCGCCGAGAGATTGCAGCTCTAGCAGGAGGAAAAAGATGGGAGAACCCTGAAGTCATGAAAATAATGGAGAATGCGGCTCAGGGAATCATTGATTATGTTAAGCGTTAGAGGAGGAAAGTAGTATGAAGATCGCTCTTACATGTACAGGTAACCAAATGTCGGATAATCTAGATTTACGTTTCGGTCGCTGCAGCTATTTCGTGATTTTTGATACAGAAAAGGGTCTGCTTAAATCCGTTGAAAATAAGGGACAGTCTTCTGGGGGAGGAGCGGGAATTGCTGCTGCGCAGCAGATCATTGATGAAAATGTAGGCGTTGTTATCACTGGTCACATGGGCCCAAATGCATTTAACCTTATGAAGGCCTCTGACATCAAGGTCTATCAGGGTAAGGAAGTTCCTTGTCAAGAAGTCATCTCACTATATCAGGCGGATAAACTTCTAGAAATTACAGAAGCTGGACCTGCACATAGGGGTATGGGAAAGTAAGGGGGAGCAACACATGAACATCGCAATTTTGAGCGGAAAGGGAGGTACGGGAAAGACCACGGTTGCAGCAAATCTAGCAGCGATTCTTCAAGCAAACTATATTGACTGTGATGTGGAGGAACCAAATGGGTTCATTTTTCTAAAACCCACTGAAATCAGGGAAGAAACGGTGAGTGTTGATTTTCCCTCGATTGACAATGAAAACTGTACTCTCTGCGGTGAATGTGCAAAGGTATGCCAGTTTAATGCCTTATTTAGGGCTAAGAAAGAGATTACTCTCTTCGAAAAAATGTGTCATGGATGTCATGCCTGTGGGATTGTCTGTGAAAGTAAGGCAATAACCTTCGCTAAAAGGAAAGTAGGAGTTGTCGAAGTTGGTAAAAGCAGCGGCATAACCTGCAAGAGAGGAATTCTAGACGTCGGTGAACCAATGGCCGTCCCTGTGATACGGAGTCTTCTAGAGAATCTCCCTAACGGAACCAACCTCTTGGATTGTTCCCCTGGAACATCCTGTAATGTGGTAAATACTCTGCACCATGCCCAAGGAGCTATTCTCGTTACAGAACCTTCAACCTTCGGATTACATGACCTTAAAATGGCCATCGCTTTGGTGAAACACTTTAACCTGCCCTTTGGAGTAATTGTCAATAAATGGGATGATAAAGGAATTTTCCTCGAAAAGTCCCTAAAGTAAAAT
>JAJZSC010000195.1 GCA_021849995.1 Bacillota bacterium
CAAAAAGATGGAGAACGTTAAAAAGCTGGTGCATAAGATCGTCGGGGCCCGGGCTAGGTTTAAGAAATATTGCAAAATCTCTTTTCTCCGTATATGTATGGTATTTAAGTTGGCTTTCGCTTAAGCCTGCGCCAGTTTCAAGAATGTCTGCCAAGTCGGCAATTTGCTCTGGTTCAAGGGCTTTAGGCGATTTTTGGCCTAGATGGATAGGATTAAGTTTTACAGTTATGTCCTTTAATATAAGATCCTCCCTTAATAAGTAACGGTAGAAAGATCTTATTACAGCTTGTTTGCGGGCTAATGCTCGAACCCCGTTTTTTCGATGGGATCGCGCCCAACTTAAATACGCTTCAATATCAATATGTTGGATTTGTTTTATGTTATCAAGGGTCAACGAAGCAGGGGAGGAAGGGAATTCTGATTTATAATTACAGATGAACTGGAAGAAGAGAAGAAGCTCTTGTGCATAGGCTTTTTGTGTATTTGGAGATTTATTGATTACTCCTAAATGATTAAAATGCAAATCTAACGTAATTACAAGAGCTTGTGTTACTGGTTAAGTTGATTTGTTGGGATTATATTCAGCTCAAACTTTAGTCTGAGGACTTCTTAGGCTTGGTTCAATAGAACGTCATTAGAACGTCATTGAGAACAGATCTTATTCAAACGTCATTCAATAAGTCGGTTATCTAAAATTTAGGCTATTATTCAATCATACTTGTTAAGTTGAAGCCTTACAGAGGCATTTAGAGACTTGATGATCGCGAGTAGAAGACATTCATGCTAAAAAACCTTAGGGCTAACGTTTTAGCAATTTCATTGAGAATACGATACAGGATTCCTAGAATATCTCGGTTAGTTGACTAAAAATCAGCCTATCAGGCTAGTATATGTATACCCTTCAACTGTATTCAATAGTTACTTTACATAATATTTATTATAGGACCCAAGTTAAACAATCTCAAATAATCCTTTTAGTTGATCTTTGATAACATACTTTGGCATCTATTTTTGTTAATCCTTTTGTCGGACCTCTTTCAGTCTTATGTTTTTAGTTCAGTGAGAATCACTGATATCTTCAGTATCAATAAGAATATCGTCAATCTCAATTCCAAGATAATCTGCTTTAGGTGACTCTATACAGTTGCAGCAGTTATCACATAATTTTTCTGGGTTAAGCTCACAGTAATCACATTCACCGCATTGAGTACAACTACGAGCTTCAAGAATACATGGTTCTCCTATATTTTTCAAAGGTATGAATCCCCCAATCATGTTATTTATTTATTATTATTAAACGGAATAAACCATTTCCTTTCTGAAAATATACTAAGCCTATGGGGCGAAAAAACCTGTACTTTTAACTAAAGTTCTGGGATCCATCAGCAAGTTCTTGGCGGCCATATCTGCTCTTAACATTGCATAGCCGTCATCAAGAAGTTCTACTGTGTCTTTATAGCGTTGTTTACTACCTAATAATGCTAGAAGTATGCTTCCATCAGGTTTTTCTACATAAGTTATGAGGCATTGTCCAGCTTCCTGAGTGGTACCGGTTTTTAATCCGATGTCACCTGGGTAAACATTTAAAAGCTGATTTGTATTAGTTACAGCGACCGAGCGGGAGCCTCCATTGGCGTTTTTCCACTGAATAGTTGCTTTTTTCTTCTTAACATATTTCATTAGATCTTTATTTTGAATAAATGCTAAAGCGATCTTAGTCATATCCTTGGCATTGGTATACTGGTCTAGTGCGGGAAGTCCATGTGGGGTTGTGAAATTTGAATTTGTGCAGCCCAATGATTTAGCCATTTTATTCATTGAATCACTAAATGCTTCGAGTGAGCCACTTGCCTTCACCGCTAGAGCTGCTGCAGCATCGTTTGCGCTAACAATATACATTGCTTTAAGTAGCTCTTGGACAGTTATTTCATCACCTGGCCTCAGCCCTATTCCTGAACCATCAACGATTACTTCATTTCCCACTTTAACTCTATCTTCAGGTTTAAGGACTTTTAAGATAACTAAACCTGTTAAAAGTTTTGTTGTACTAGCAGGAGCCCTCTTTTGGTCTTGATTAAGTGAAGCCAGTGTTTGTTTGGTTTCAGTGTTTATCATTAAGTAACTTAGCTGATCTGAGTACAAGTTTTCTTGTCCGATTGAACGGGGTAATTTTGTCACATCGTTTTGGGAAATATCCTCAGGTTCGGCACTTAAATTTGAAGGTCTTATTACAAAAATAATAAAAAGAAAAATAAGTATTAGTACTCCTAAATACGCTTTTGGTAATCTTCTCATAGTTCTCTTCCTGACGTACTGTTATATTCTTAAACGCTTAATTTTAGTAATGACCTAAGAGGTCTTTTGTGGTTTAACCTATTCCCTAAACTTTTCGTAATTGTTCATATTATTTAGATTAATAGTAAGTTAATTGTTTTGCTAATTATAGCCTAGATTATTATAGCCTATTGAATTCTAAGGGGCAAGGAAACCTTGATTATGCCATACTTTTAACAATGGATAAGGATTGATCCATTGACCATTTGGTAATTCGATACCGAAATGCAAATGGTCTGGGGTTGTCAGGGCGTCACCTGTGTGACCCATAGTTCCTATAAGTGTATTTTGAGAAATTGTTTGGCCAACTTTAAGTGATGGTTCTATCGAATAAAGATGTGCGTAATAATAGTAGTTTCCATCATCCCCTCTTATCCCTACTCTCTCTCCACCCAGTCTATTCCAACCTAGTTGTTCAACTCTACCTGAACAAACACTTACTATGGGAGTACCTTCCGGTCCGAAAAGGTCGGTTCCTTCATGCCGTCTCTTTCCACCTTCTCTATCCGCCCCGAATGTATTATCATACCAAGTCTTTCCTTTTACCGGAAAAGTAAAACGGCCAGGCTCAAAATACGGGAAGTTTTGCAAAATATCTCTTTTTCTATTTATTGATTTAACTTTATTTTGGTCAATTGTACCCCAGTTGATCTTGTCAAAATGAATATTATTATAGACTTGGTGAATTATTGGTGCTAACTCTTTTTCCGATAATGTAGACCTAATAGCTAAAATATCAATCCAGGCATTCGGTCTCAGACTGAGTCCTTCAGTTTGAACACTTAAAACCAGATCTGGTTCAAGAGAAGTTAAATAAGGATATATATCTTCAGGAATTTGCGGTTTACTATGTAGCATTTTCCAGGCTAAAAGTGCAATCATAAGAATAGAAAGAATTTGACCTAAACTTGTTAACCTAGTAGCTTTTCCTAATGGCAATTTCTACTCCCCCCCTCTGCAGATCTTTATAAAGCTTATGGGGGAAAGACAACGAATAGAAGAAAAGAAAGGATCACTTGTAACGTGAACTAACAAGTGTAGAGTTCTTGGTAGGGACTGGAATGTAGAGGACTTGTCCAGGTTTAATAGTACTGTCACTCAAATAATTGTATTCAATAATATTATGAACAATTGTTCGAGTATCTAAAGATAAATTGGATTTTTGTGCTAATTCCCAAATGGTATCCCCCACTTCAACCACAACTGGTTGAAAAGCAAAGGCAGGGTCATTTTTATTTAGAAGGAGTGTATAGAAAACAATAATTACAATAGACGAGCATAATAAGGCAGTCATAGTTTTCCTAGCTAATATCATAGACTGCTTTCTTAGTCTTGCTTTACGTAAACGTCTGTTAATCATAATCTAACCTCCATTTGGTGCAAACGCACGTTCTTTGTACTTAGTATATTGCGAACACAAGTTTGAGTCAAGAGTTTTTCGAACATCTGTTTGCGCTTTTTTTCAATGGATGATAAAATAATAATATGAAAAATGAAGTGGGGGTAGGGTTTATTGTATCCCGATTTAACTGAACGTCAGATAAAGATTATAGAGTTTATTAAAAGTGAAATCAGGCAAAAAGGTTATCCGCCTTCTGTGAGGGAAATAGGAGATGCCGTAGGGCTAATGTCGAGCTCTACTGTTCATGGTCATCTGCAAACTCTGGAGGAAAAAGGGTACATAAGACGTGATCCAACTAAACCTAGAGCAATTGAAATACTCGATTCTTCCAGCGATCTGGGTTTGAAAAAATCAATTTCTTATGTTCCTATTTTAGGCAAAGTCACTGCAGGACAACCAATCTTAGCGATAGAAAATATTGAAGACTATTTTCCCCTTCCTACAGACATGGTTAATTCAGATTCGGTGTTTATGTTAAGAGTTCAGGGAGATAGTATGATTGAAGCTGGAATTTTAAATGGAGATCTGATTTTGGTCCGTCAACAAAATACGGCACGTAATGGTGAAATTGTAGTAGCAATGATTGGTGATGATGCTACAGTGAAACGCTTTTTTAGAGAAAAGACTCTCGTTAGGCTACAGCCTGAAAACTCCTTTATGGATCCTATATACTCTCAAGACGTAGCAGTGGTTGGCAAAGTGATGGGAGTATTTAGAATGCTCCAGTAGCTTATTATCTCGCTGTCGGAATATTGGCACGGCATACTGGCACGGCTCTTGTAATATTTTTAAAGACAGTTTGGTATTTTAACGTGAATAAGAAGAGCAAGGTGGACGTTTTGTACCACCTTGCTCTTCTTATTTGTAACCTGTCTTCAATTATGTGCGGGAAATTTTACGATCTTTCGAATCTCTATGACGTTCTAGACCTAATTGAATCAGTTGGTCGATCAATTCAGAATAAGAAATCCCGCTAGCTTCCCAGAGTTTTGGGTACATTGATATTTTTGTGAAGCCTGGCAATGTATTTATCTCATTGATAAAAACTTTATTGTCGGCAGTTAAAAAAAAGTCAACCCTACTAAGGCCGGCAGCTTCTACAGCTTTAAAGGCTTTGATAGCCATATCCTGTAGAGTGTTTAGTATATGATCATCCAGGACTGCGGGGATAACCAACCTTGACCCAGTGTCAAGATATTTTGCATCGTAATCATAGAACTCATGAGCCGGTAGGATCTCGCCTGCAATTGAGGCCCTTGGGGTATCATTACCTAAGACGCTGACTTCAATTTCCCGGCCTGAGATATTTTGTTCAACAACGATCTTTCTATCAAAAGTTGAGGCAACTGAAAGTGCATCTATAAGTTCCGAACGATTTTTGGCTTTTGATATACCAACACTAGATCCTAAGTTAGCAGGTTTAATAAAACAAGGATAGCCTAGTTTTGTTTCAATTGTAGCTAAAATTTTAGTTGCATTTAGTTTAAATTCAGATCTAAGAAAGGTTAGATAGGGAGCTTGTGAAAGACCTGCATAAGCAAAAACCGCCTTCATTCTATCTTTGTCCATTCCTAGGGAAGATCCAAGTACCCCGGAGCCCACGTAGGGAACATTAGCAACCTCAAACAACCCTTGTATAGTCCCATCTTCTCCTAATGGTCCATGTAGAACTGGGAAAATCAAGTTAAAGCGGCCATCGTCCGGAAGTGACGTACCGTCTAAAGCTAAGAATCTGGGGTTCCCGGGATCATGAATTAATGTAACTTGAGTAGATTTCGAGGTTGACTTATTTTTTATCCATTCGCTAGGCGTAATTCCCCAAAACCATTGTCCTTCTTTTGATATTCCAATAGTTTCAACTTCATAACGACTATAGTCTATTGCCTGCAAGACAGATTCGGCTGAATTTAAGGATACTTCATGTTCCCCTGATTGACCGCCAAAAAGAACAACCACTTTTATGCGTGAGTTACCCATTATGTAATCTCCTCTCCAAATAGTTTATGCTTGTCTTTGGCCTTTTAAGCTATGTGCAATAGTTTTATATGCCATGCTTTATATAATATGCTCTGATTAGTAAAAAGGTCCTCCCTAATGGGCAAGAGCACCAAAGTGTTTAAATGGCCAATATCGGAAGAGAGCACGACCGGAAACGTTTTTAATTGGTAAAAACCCCCATTCCCTGGAGTCGGCACTGCTGTTACGATTATCTCCCATTACGAACAATGCATCTAGAGGCACAGCAACTGGTCCAAAATCTTCTTTTGAACGTTCAAGAAGATAAGGTTCATACAAAGGCTGCCCGTTTACATAAGTAGTATGGTTACGGATTTCAACCTTATCCCCTGGCAGTCCAATTACTCTTTTAATAAAGTCTTCGGATGAATGGGCGCTAGGAGGAGGCCTAAAGACAATAATATCTCCTGGGCGTATTTCATCCAGCTGCTTAAATAAGAACTTATCTACTATGATTCTATCTTGTAATTGGATGGTGGGAAGCATAGAACCCGTAGGAATAACTCTTGCTTCTATTATGTAGGTTCTTAGTACCCAGGATAAAGCAAAAGCAACTAGAACAATTTCAATGAGTTCAAGAACGTATCGGCCTGTACTTTTTTGAGAATCACTCATTTAATGCAATGCACCTCATTTTCCATCCTCTCTTAGGATAATGGATATAAGTATAAAAGGTAAAGTGTTAACAGATCCTGACTTTCTATAATAAGCCTTTTTCAAAGAGATTTTGAGCTGCTAAGATGTTCCCCATCTTTATATAAGAATGAGAAATCCCACCTTGCTGGTAGACAATAAATGGCGCTT
>JAJZSC010000196.1 GCA_021849995.1 Bacillota bacterium
GAATTCCCCAAAACAGCAGAGATGCTTTCGAGCTTCTAGAGAAAAATGGCTTAATTGATTCGCAGCTTGCGCAAAAACTTAAATCTGTGGTTGGTTTTCGAAACATTGCAGTACACAATTATCAGAGCCTCAACTTAGAAATTGTTAAGAAAATTATTGAGTACAATTTAAAAGATTTAACCTTGTTTGGGCAAACCGTCTTGACTAGATTATAACTTAATCAGTCATCACTTGTTGGTAGGCAAGCTGAATTGCTCCCCACACCTCGCGCCGGAGCAGTTCAAATTGTTATCCGCGCTACGGTTCCAAACCTAAGAGAAGCAGACTTACCCAGACAAATATAGAAATTTCGGAAAAAGAAGGAATTTTCAGCTGTTTAGTTGAACTGATTTTATAAAGGCCTAGCTAATTGGGGACATCTTAGGAGGGGCCAATTAGCTGGGCCTTTAGATTATGATACCCACGGGGTATAGAAACACCAGAAAAAAGGGGGAAATCGGCTTAATGGGAAAGAGAGAAGTAGCTTCGTTAGCCTGCAAGATTTTGGGGCTTTATACTATCGTGGATGCAGTAACAGTCATCGCCAGAGTGATTTTTTTCATGGCAACAACAAGAAATAATTCCAGTAATCCTAGTTTTTTTATGAATCAAGAGATATTGAACATCGTGTCGTTTGTGTTACTCGGTATTTTTGGTTTGGTTCTTTGGCTAGTTTCAGATAAGCTTGCAAAAATCATGGTGTCAGACAGTTGGGTTAAACCGGATTCCAGCCAAGGTAGTTTTACAATTCAAGAGATCCAAAGCGTTGCGATTTCTACTCTCGGACTGTATTTTTTAGGAACCGCAATACCGAAAT
The DNA here is from genome assembly GCA_021849995.1 of Bacillota bacterium. Classification (GTDB taxonomy): domain Bacteria; phylum Bacillota; class Desulfitobacteriia; order Desulfitobacteriales; family Desulfitobacteriaceae; genus JAJZSC01. The sequence continues at coordinate 857 of JAJZSC010000196.1, forward strand.
TTACCTCATCAATGTTTAACTTAGCTAGAATTCAAGGAGAGATTGATAGGGTAGTTCATTCCGGAATTATCGTGCCGCTGGTTGAAAGTCTAATACAATTGCTTTTGGGACTAGTTTTGTTTTTAGGAGCACGTGGTATTGCTGGAATGCTGAAGCAATTACGCCAGGCTGGAGTAAAGGATCCAAAGGATTATGAGTGATAGTAAAGTAGGTAGAGATTAAAAAAGATGGGATTTTCCGTAACGATTTACGGGATGTAAGGGAGCGGAATCGGGGAAAATTGGTAAGGATTGAAAAGAAGGGAGGAGAGGAGAATGAACAAAAAGAGAATTTACCTAATTATCTTAGCCTTGTTATTAACTTTAAGTTGGGTTGGCAACTTAACATATTTCTATAGCCAACGATTGGCAGAACCAGTGTTTCTAAAGAACTACATCGAATCAACGTTATTCCCAAACCAAAACCTAGAGATTGAGTTGTACTATATCGTCAACAGGGATGAAACTCCGGATTTGGTCTCTGTCGAGTTGCCAAATCTAGAGAAAGTTTATGTTCGTTTAAGAACCTTTACATTTAATACCTATTCCCATTATGTTTTAAAAAGAGCGATAATCTCAATCGATCGGCCACAAGTAGATGATTTTCTTGGCTTGGATAAGATTAGTATTAGTCAACTTAGAGTACATTTCAGTAACGGAATGACTAAAGTGGTAGACGTCGGTGAAATCAATTATAAGCCTCTGAGAAGCCCCAACCAGCTAGTCTTCAAAAATACTGCCAGTGGATCTTCCAACAATCATTCTGGCTTCCGTGAATTTCTCGTGGATCAGCCGATTGTTATCAAGTCCGTTGACTATTCACATAAAGAGCTATTAGGAGATGCCTTGCGCGTTTATCTTTCAATTTCTCAGACTCCATCTGAACATGCCCGGGACAGAAATGATTTGAACCCTGACACTAGAGAAAAGAGCAAGGATATTTTTGATGAGAATCAATTAGTGAACCGGACTAAATTCCCGATTCAGGTGCAGAGTGGTAGCTACCTAAGGATCTCCTATCAATTTAATCAATTTAATGATCGGCGCTCATATGATTATTATAAAATTAAAGCACATATTATTACCCAGACTTCAGAAGGTCAGGAAGCGGATCAAGAGTTTGAAATATGGTATCAGCCCTTCTTCGAAGAGAAAGACATCAAACAAGTCATAAGGGAAAGGCGGGAAGAGTAGTGTATGTACAGGTCGCTTTCCGAAGACTGTTTTATGGGTTAATGCTGGTTTTATTTGACTTTCGCATTCAATCTTTAGATATTCTTCCTGACTTTATAGGGTATGGGCTTGTTGTTTCCGCATTGGCTAAACTATCAGAGATACATCTCCATTTTAACAAGGCCAGAATTTTTGCCATCTTTTTACTCCTTACTTCTTTCTTGGATCTGTTTGCAGATCCAAGTACAAATATGAGTTCATTAGTTCCAAGTGACACGACCGTTCAACCCATGATTTTTTCAGCAATTGCAGGTATTTTTAGGATGTTTATGATCTACTACCTTTGTGAAGGAATTCGGGAGTCAGCCCTTCCTAATTACGAGAGTCTTGCTGCCAGTGCTAAATTAAGTAAAAATGTTTTCTTAGTAGTTAATTATCTTTGGCTATTCTTGATGCCTTTTAGCTTAAATGTTTCAAGGCAGATATTTTCATTAGAAATGTTACTGCTTATTCCTGTATTTATTGCTGAGATAATGCTCATAGGCTTAGTCCACCGGGCCGGCAGAGAATTAGAACGAGGATTTGAAAGCACTTCAGACTATTGAACCTAGACTATTGAATATGATGCTTGAGCACAAACAATATTACAGGGTAAAGGAGAAGAAATATGACTACCTTGATGACGCCTACGGTTGATATATGGACATTATTCGGGATTTTGGGAGTTGCCGGGGTTGCTGCCATAGGGGCCATTTTGTGGCGGAAGAGTGGAATTTAGTACAAAACGGGGCTGTCTCAGTTCAAGCATGAACACTGAGCAGCCCTGTTTGCTGCCTTTTCATTAGCGGTCGCCAAAAACTACCTGAAAAGTTTTTTCTATAATTTTTTATAAAAATGTAACTTTTTGCTTTGTAATTGAGTCTAATATAAGATGCAGTAAATTAATGTTCTTAAGAGATGGGGGAATAAACATTGGATAACCGTGGCTTTATGACGATGTTAGGCTTGGTGTTTTTCGGTCTAGGAATTATAATAAGCTCCTATTTTCTTAGCACTGCCATTAATAATTTAGCTCAGGCTTATTCAAGCGGGATGCAAAATGCTTCCACGCAGTTATCTAATGCCGTAGGACACTTACCTATTCAAGATGCATCTACAAGCGATCTTATGGGCCTACCTGAAACGGCGAAATTTTTAGGAATTTCTGAAGAAAAGTTTTTTAAGAACGCAGATTATGTTCCCCATGTAGTAATTGGAGACAAATATATTTTTAGTCGCAGTGCACTAATTGAGTGGGTGGGGAAATCAAACTATATTCAGAAGTGAGAGGCCGCTTATGCCCTGGACCTAAGAACATATTAGAGTTAAACATAATATAGTTTTTCCAAAAAGTAGGATTATTTTAATTTGTGGGCGAATACATAAATAATTTAAATACTTTAAATACTTAAGGAGTTTAAGGCCTGTAAAATTTAGACCTTGAAAAAATTAAGATTCTAGTAAGGCTTCGCTTAGTTAAAAAATTCTTAAAGAAGTAGTTTCTGAAGCTTCATTTTTAGTATTGTTAAAGCGTCATTTTTATTATCGTTAAAGCGTCAATATAGAAGAGATTACAGAAAGGGAGTAGAAATAATTGTTAAAGCAAAGAAAATGGATGCTCTTAGCCATCGCCTTGATGGTTTTTATTGTTCCTTTTGGTTGGGCTGTAAATTCGGTCTTAGCTGCACCGGAAGAGGAAAAAGATACCCCGACTATAATCATCAAAGCTAAAGGCAGTTATGGTAACTATACGCGCTCTGGTTCCTGGCTCCCCCTGGAGGTTGAAGTTACTAATCAGGGTGAGGATATTAAGGGAAAACTAAGAGTAGTTATAAATGATGACCGTCCAGAGTATGCAGTTGATTATTCCAGCAGTGCAGTTGTCCCCCAAGGATCTACCAAGTTATTTAATTTTTACATACCTGTGCAGGATTTTCTCAGCAGTTTTGATATTGAGCTCATGAAGGATGATAAAGTCGTAGCCAAACAGAGGGCCGACTTTAATTCCCTTAGTCCCGAGCAATTTGTGATCGGATTAGTCGACCGTACGGAGGAAGGGTTTGCTTCTATGACCGGGCTTAGGCCAGGTAACCGGTTAGCTCCGATTTTCATTACAGTAAAAAATGAAGCTCTGGCGGAGAAGGCTGAGCTGTTGAATTTATTTGATGTGCTCGTCATTGACGATGTTAATTTGAAGTTGACAGATCATCAAGCATTAGCTCTGACTCATTGGGTAAGCAGAGGAGGAACCTTAGTTGTAGGCGGAGGGTCCGGATGGCAAAAAGTATATCCTAATTTGCCTAAAGAGCTCCAGGTTGTTAATGTATCAGGTGTAGAAAGCAAAGCCTTAAGAGCATTGCCGGGAAGTATGAGTGAGCCGGTCAGTGACTCTGTGGCAGGCCCAGTGCGAATGGCAAATCTTCAAAGTACCAAAGGAAAAGCGCTTTTTCCTGAGCAAGGACAAGCTCTTGCCCAGGAATATCAATTAGGGGATGGCAAAGTTTTCTACCTGGCTTTTGATCCAGCTCTGGAGCCCATGTCAAATTGGTCAGGCATGAAGGTCTTTTGGCGGGATCTTCTTTTACCTGGGAAAGATTTTATTACAGACAATCCAGCATCGGGGAAGTTTTCCGGCCTTCGAATCAAAGGCCAAGCAATGAATACCTGGGGCTTGATGGACGCGCTGAATAACATTCAGGCTATGGATCTTCCTTCCTTGCGCAGGATGTTTATAGCACTGGCTATTTATCTTTTATTAGCGGGCATTATCAATTACCTGGTACTTAAGAAACTGGATAAAAGGGAATTGACTTGGTTTACAGTTCCAGCTGTTTCCATCGTGTTTGTCTTACTGATTTATTTCACTTCCTTTCAAACGCGTCCGAGCGAGGTGATTTCCCATCAGATCAATATTATTGATGTCAAACCCGGTACATCTTTGGCTAAACTGGTGACTGCCACTGGAATATTCGCTCCTACTTACAATAAGTATTCGCTGGAATTGGATGGTCGCCATTTGGTCAGAGCATTACCTAATCCTGGTGACCGGATGAACATTGATCCTCAAACCCAGAAACCAAAATGGGAAGCCAATATTGGTGTGGAGCACACGAATAATACAGAAATTGAATTTCGCCAAATGCGTTCGTGGGTTATGAGAGGGTTCTCAACGGTTGAAGATTCATCCCTTACCGGAACAATTACCGGAGAAGTCACTTTTAAAGACAATAAATGGCTGGCAACTATTACGAACACTACTAAATATGATTTTACAGACGGTGTGATTGTCTCTTACCCTAGCTGGTTTACAAAGATTGGTGCTCTCAAAGCAGGAGATAAAATTGTTACGGAAATTAATGTTAGTTCAACGAATATAAATAATGGCCCGCCCTTCTTTTATCAGATTTATAATCCCCAGGCAAATTGGAAGGGTCCTGGAGCCCCACCGCGTCCAGAGCAAAAAGATCTGCTGCGTCAACGAATATTGGAAACCCAGTTTGGCAATGAGTGGGAATTTGCTAACGGGAGTAAGGTTTTCTTTCTGGGCTGGTCTGACCAACCTTTTGCAGGAGGAGTAGAACTTAAGGATAATCAGATTAAAAAATTCAATACCAGTTTGTTTAAAGTACCATTGAATCTCAAATTCGATCCTGCCAAACTTGAAGTCCCCGAGGGTATTCTCACTGGTACTTTATTCAGTTCCAAGAATGTCGATTTCGGACCACCGGGGAGGATCCTTATGCGGGAAGATTCTGAGGCTGTTTATCAGGTAGAATTACCGGAAGGCAGCTTCAGTGAAATGCAGTTAAATCTGCGACAGGCTATGCAGGGAAATAACAGGAATTTAAGCATTTACCTTTATAACTGGCAGACCCTGAAGTGGGAAGAGATAACCCTAACTTCAGATAATACGGTCATAAGAGATCACTCTAAATATATAGACAGAAACCGCCAAGTTCGGTTCAGAGTAACAAACCAGCGAATGACTCAGGAATTCTTCGGAGTAAATATCTCGCTGACCAGTAAGGGTGGTGTCAATAAGTGATCAAGATTGAAGGACTGAAAAAAACTTATGGGAAAATGGAAGCCCTTAAAGGAATCAGCTTTGAAATCAAAGAAGGGAGTATTTTTGGTTTTGTAGGTCCTAATGGGGCAGGCAAGTCAACCACTTTGAAGATTTTAGCTACTCTGATGGTGCCGACTGAAGGAAAGGCTTTTATCGATGGGGTTGACGTTACTAAGCACCCGAAGAAAGTTCGCCGTCTAATGGGTTATATGCCCGACTTTTTTGGAGTGTATGACCGGCTTAAAGTTACTGAGTATCTAGACTTTTATGCTTCTTGTTATGGGATTAAGACAGGAAAACGCAAGAGTATAATTGCTGACCTTTTGGAACTAACGGATCTTACTACAAAGCCGAT
>JAJZSC010000197.1 GCA_021849995.1 Bacillota bacterium
TATTAATAAAAATGGAGACCTTAAGATATTTGTCTATCCTCATTTAAATACCCCTTAGTTTTTACTTAATCTAAAAACAAGCATATAGATAGCAGCCGTTGAAACTTAAATACAAAAATCAGGTTCCGTAGAACCTGATTCCTTTGTCTTAACTTATTATTGAACAGCGTCCTTTAGAGCCTTGCCAGCCTTAAACCCTGGAACACGGGAAGCAGGGATTTTCATTTCTTCTCGGGTCTGAGGATTTCTACCAATTCTCTCTGCTCTCTCCTTAACTTCAAATGTTCCAAAACCTACGAGCTGAACCTTTTCGTTTTTAGCCAGAGTTTCTTCAATTGCGCTAAAAACAGCGCTAACTGCTTTCTCTGCATCCTTTTTAGACATATTTGCTTTTTCTGCTACAGCACTAACTAAGTCGGCCTTATTCAAAGTGCTCCCTCCCAAAATGTATTACACTATCGGCACTATATTTCGCGATAAAATGCCAAACTCCTGCTTATATGTAAACAAACTAAATAATTTTGGCGCATTTTTCCTCTTTTTTTACCTGATCCCAGTACCGATCCATCTCAGCTAAGCTTAAATCTTCAAAATTTTGCCTGTCTAGCTTAGCTAACTCATACATCCTGTGAAAACGTCTTTTAAACTTTAGAATAGTAACCCTCAACGTTTCTTCTGCTTCCAGCTCCAAAAATCTTGACAGGTTAACTATAGCAAAAAGCAAATCTCCCATTTCTTCACTAATTCCACGGCCACAGGATATTGCCTCTTGTAATTCCTTGAGTTCCTCCTGGATTTTATCCATAGGACCATTCAGATCAGACCAATCAAAACCAAATTTTGCTGCCTTTTTCTGAACACGCTGCGCTAACATCAAAGCTGGTAAAGCATCAGGCAAGTCAAAGAATTCCTTCTTCTCTTTGGCATCACCTTTTTCCTCTCTTTTTATTTTCTCCCAGTTCTTCAAAACCTCTGCAGACGTATCGGCTTGAACATCAGCAAATACATGAGGATGGCGCCTTATTAACTTCTCAGTGATTCCCTTAACTACATCATGAAAATTAAACTCGCCCGCTTCAGCAGCTACTTGGGAGTGAAATACAACTTGTAATAGTAAGTCTCCCAACTCTTCACATAAATTATACATATCACCTTTGTCTATTGCATCAATTACTTCATAACTTTCCTCAATTAAGTAGGGTTTGAGCGATTGGTGCGTCTGCTCCTTATCCCAAGGACAACCCTCGGGGGAACGGAGAGACTGCATTACTTCCAATAGTCTGGCAATCCCAAAATCCTCCCTCGGAGGAATAACTATACTTGTTAAATGATCAAAGTCGTGATGATCAAGTTCATAGAGCGGAATTTCCAGTACCCTTTGGTTCTCGGTACCAAGAGCTTGTACTATGTAGACTTGTAAATCATCTGGATAGTATTGCATAAGATCTAACTTCAATTCAGAAGCTATGAACTTATCATATACTTGCGTAACAATAACCCAGTCCTTCCCCCTAAGGATTCCACTCCCCAAACTATCGTGATTCCTTAAAACTAATCCGTGAATCGGATCAAAAGGAATGGAGCACATTACTTCATCGATGAAACTAACAGCTGGATATATTTTAACTTGATATTCCTTGGCCAAGCTCTCCCAAATTATTTGAACTGTTTGTTCAGCTACTGTTGGATGACCGGGTACTGCGTAAACAACTTCCTTATGCACCTTTAGCTCTTCACGTAACCGCTCAACAATTTTCTCGTATACCTGTTCGAAGGACTCCCCTTGATCATAGATGTTATCAAAGCTCTCGAACTTGACCCCTTCCTTAATCAGATCCTGTGCACAGGGATGTCTTTCAGTTCTTATAAAGGTTTTCTCAGCACTTTTTATTAAACGATAAGTTCCCAGTGTCAGCTTGTCCAATCCAGATGGACCAAGGCCTACTACATACAGGCAGCCGCCCATTTTAATCCCCCCCTGGGCGTTATTATACCCTAAAGAAATCTTGGCAGTCTACAAGCCTCAGGCGCAGGAGACTGTCTAGATGCATTTATGCACCCTGACAGATATATTATCGGAAAATGCCAAAAAAATCAAAGCGGCTATGCCGCTTTAATTTTACTGTTCCATTTGCTTGGCCAAAAAGCCTGCTGCAGTTTCTACGAGTTTTAGCTCTAGTTCACCCATCTTAACATTAGGATCTTTCGACATCAGAATCACTGCACCTATCGGATCTCCCTCGGCGATTATAGGAGCTATTACTTCGCTGCTCAACTTGCATTTCTCGTCATTTTCATTATCCGGACAGGCCTTGCATACAGTATTTACACCAGCTTTATCGATATGAATAGTTTTTCTTTCTTCCATTGCTTGTTCAACAGCTGGACCAATTGCTTTATTTAAGTATTCCTTCTTGGAAGCCCCAGCCACAGCTATAATCATATCTCTGTCAGCAATGCAGGCAATATGACCCGTAGCTTCATAAAGGGAATCAACATATTCTTTAGCAAAATCACCCAATTCACCAATAGGTGAGTATTTCTTTAGAATTACTTCACCTTCACGGTCAACAAAAATCTCTAGCGGATCCCCCTCACGAATCCGAAGTGTCCGACGAATTTCTTTTGGAATCACTACACGGCCAAGATCATCAATTCTTCTAACGATGCCTGTTGCTTTCATGGACGCTCTTCCCTCCTTTTTATAGCTACCGGCGCCACATGGTTGGCTGGAACAATTTAACACGAACCACGTCCGGTGCCTCTGGATCTTAACATCCTTATCGGCTTAAAATTCCACTTTTACTTCAATGATAGTATATATCTGTGAATGGCGGATTATTCATTTTTTTCCAAAACAAAAAGAAGGCTTTTTAAAAAATGCCTTCTTTTTGTTTTGGATTATTTTGCAGGCTTGAATCCTGTGCCATACTCGATTTTGGCTTTTTGGTGTAAATCATTATAATACTTTTCAAATTTTTCCCCTTTGGCGTTACCTAGGGCGTCCTTTTCAACTTCTGCTTTAACCTTTGTAAAGTCAGGAGTAACTGCCTGCTTATGATCTTCTACTAATATTACATGATAGCCAAACTCGGTTTTTACAGGATTCTGGCTAATCGTACCTACTTTTTGGGCAAAAGCAGCCTTTTCAAAGTCAGGAACCATCTTACCCTTGGAGAAGTAACCTAAATCTCCGCCACTTTCCTTAGCAGCTGGTTCGGTTGACTTTTCTTTTGCCAATGCCGCAAATGCCTCAACGTTAGCACCTTTAGCACCTGGCTGCAGTTGAGCGATAATTGCCTTGGCTTCATCTTCTGTTTTGACCAGAATATGGCGGGCACGTACCTGCTCAGGTTGTCCACCATATTGATCAATATACTTATCAAAAAAAGCCTTAATCTCGGCATCTGTTAGTTTTACATCTGAAGTAACTTTTTCTGACAATGCTAAATAGCTTTTAACTTCAGGCTCAGTCATAGCTTGTTGTTTTAACCAGTCCTGAAATTTAGCGTCATCCCCGATGCTCTTTTTTAAATTATTTAATTGTTCGACTACCTTCGGATCATCTACATTTAACTTAAGGTTTGCGACTTCCTGACCGACAATTTTACCGCCAATCATCCCTTCAAGTATTTCACTCTTCACCTGCTTCAAGGCTTCTTTCCCTTGATCGGTATCAAATTTCATACCCTGTTTTTCATATTCTTTCTGAACTGCACTAATCCTGGAGTTTAAATCATCTACGAGAATTGCCTCCCCATTAACCTTAGCAGCCCATTTCCCACCAGTCAAAGAAGAACAGCCAGATGCAAGCAACGCTATTGAAACCAGTCCGGCCAAAAGACCTATCCGGAATTTCTTCAATTTTTTCACACCCTTTCACTTCATAACAGTCATTATATCAAGGACTTGTACCAGAAGCAATGTCGAATACAGTCGTTAAGAGCTTCTTAATCGCCTGCAATATCTCCTCTTGAGCTACAGTACGAAGTCTTGCCTTTATTTCCAATGACCCCGTTTGAGAGGTACCAAAAGACAAAGGATATGGAGATCTCTGAGCCAACATCATCAAACGCTCACCGCTTAACCCTGGATCAGAAGAAAAACGCAAAACAACATGCTGTTTGGTTTGTTGCACTTGTTCAATCTTTAAACGCTTGGCCAAAGATTTAATTCGAATTATTTCAAATAAGTTTTCAACCTCCCGAGGAGGGGCTCCAAACCTGTCAACCAGCTCATCGATCATTTCGCTTAAAGAATCGTCATCCTTAAGCATACCAAGTCTTTGATAAACGCTTGCTTTTACTTGGCGATCCTGGATATAACTGTCCGGCAAATAAGCATCTACCTGTACCTCTATGCTTGGTTCAACTTGTTCCTCCACTTGTTCGCCACGCAGTTCCTGCACAGCTTCTTTTAACATCTGACAATAGAGATCAAAACCTACCGCTGCCATATGACCATGCTGCTGTGCACCAACCAGGTTTCCCGCTCCTCTGATTTCCAAGTCCCGCATAGCAATCTTTAAACCCGAACCAAATTCAGTGAATTCCCTGATCGAGGCCAGTCGTTTTTCCGCTACCTCGGTAAGAACCTTTTGTGGCTTGTATAAGAAATAGGCATATGCTTTTCGATTGGAACGTCCGACCCTCCCTCTTAACTGATATAATTGGCCAAGTCCCATCCGATCAGCCTCATCAATTATTAAAGTATTGACATTGGGCAAATCCAGACCCGTTTCAATAATGGTCGTACACACAAGAACATCATTTTCATGTTCTAGGAAGGCCATCATTTCCTTTTCCAGCCCTACCTCGTTCATTTGTCCATGAGCTATTCCGTAGCGTGCCTCGGGCACAAGTTTGCTCAAGTAATAAACGACTTGCTCCATATCCTCCACACGGTTATGGACATAAAATACTTGCCCACCCCGCTGAATCTCCCGCCTTATTGCATCGCGGACAAGTTCGGGGTGATATTCTGCCACATACGTTTGAACCGGATAACGGTCTTCCGGAGGGGTTTCTATAACACTCATATCCCTAACTCCAACGAGGGACATATGGAGCGTACGGGGGATAGGAGTGGCGGATAAGGTTAAGACATCCACATTTGCTTTAATATTTTTTATCTTTTCTTTATGAGCTACCCCAAAACGCTGCTCTTCATCGATAACAAGCAGTCCCAAGTCTTTAAATTTGATTTCATCAGAAAGCAGTCGATGTGTACCTACGATTACATCGATATTCCCCTCTTTAAGTGCTCGCATTATAGCTTTCTGTTCCTTAGGACTTCTGAAACGGCTGAGCATTTCTACCGTCATGGGATAACCCATGAATCTCTCCCTAAAGGTATTAAAATGCTGCTGAGCTAAGATCGTAGTTGGAACTAGCACTGCTACCTGTTTGCTGTCTAAAACTGCCTTAAAAGCAGCTCTAAGGGCTACTTCCGTTTTACCATACCCTACATCCCCACAAAGTAAGCGATCCATCGGACGCTCATTCATCATATCCTGTTTAACTTCAACTATGCTCTGAAGCTGATCGGGAGTTTCCTCATATGGAAACTTCTCCTCGAATTCCGCCTGCCAAACGTTATCAACTGAGAACGCATGCCCTTTAGCAGCTTCCCGCTGAGCATAGAGCTTTACCAAATCAAAAGCCATTTCTTTAACCGCACTTCGAGCCTTATGTTTTACCTTATTCCACTCGTTTCCACCGAGCTTGTTCAGCTTTGGAGTGGTATCTGCATCACTGCCTAGATATTTTTGAAGAAAACTAAGCTGATCCAGCGGGACATACAGCTTATCCTCCCCTGAATACTTCACAGCAAAGTAATCCTTATCCACCCCTCCAACTGATAGTCGCTCGATCCCAATAAACTGACCTATCCCATGATGTACGTGTACCACAAAGTCCCCAGGCTTTAAATCTGAAAAATGCAATTGGGCCTTTTTGGCAGTGGGTTGTGGTTTTCTAGCCTGTGGTTTGCGCTCCCGTTTATAAATTTCAGCCTCAGTCAGAATAACAAACTTTGCTAAAGGCAGCTCAAACCCTTGATCTAATGAGTATGGGAAAATATAAGCATTTCCTTCTATCAGTTCTTCTGTAAGTGTACGCTGATGTGTTGATAGTCCTCTGTCTTTAAGGCCCTGAGCCAACCGTTCAGCGTGCTCTGCATCACCCGAAAAGAGGGCAACCACATAGCCAGCATGGAGCCAATGATCAATCTCTTCTACAAGCATACTGGTTTTTCCCATAAACCCCGTCAGAGGCCGGGCAGTCTGGTTGAAAATCCTTTTTGGAGTAATTCCCGGAGCTTCTCTAATCAAAGTAGAAAGTGCAAGTAATACCCTTTTTTTAGAATACTGGACAATATCTTCATAATTCAAAAACTGAGCCTCAGAATTATAGAACTCTTCTCCATGTTCAGCCCGGTTCAGGAATTCCTCAAGGCGCTCTTTTAGATCGGAA
>JAJZSC010000198.1 GCA_021849995.1 Bacillota bacterium
ATTGTATTAATCGATCTGAATGGCAGTCGTGCACAATCAGCTTGGCATGTTTTGGTAGAGAAAGGCTATGACCAAAACAAAGTTAAAGTCTTAACTGGGGGCATGTTGCAGTGGAGAGGGATCGTGAGTTCAGCTGGCAGCAACAGCGGCGCTGACCCAAATACGAGTAGTGAAACAAATACTAGTGGTGTTAGTGGTGGTAGTGCTGCGGAGCCGAAGGCAGAGGTCCAGGAAATGGTAGGCGGCTGCTAGTCACGAGGTTGGGGAATGATCAAGTCTGTCATTATGTGAGGGATGGAGGGAAAAGTCTGAAACATTTGTAGGATAACGAGTATCAGTTTTTCTGCATAGCAAACACGCCATCCACGACGACTTAAATCGAATAAGCATACTGAGTCAGGCTGATGGTTTTAATCGATATCCTTGATTTTTAGCTATCAAAATTGCTTGTTCGACCGTGATTTCACGGTCCACAGGAAGAACATCGGATTTTTTGTATAAGTCAGCATTATAGGGTTCTTTCTTTTTAAGAATCATATAAATCGCAGATAGAAGCATGCGTGCAATGGCGATGATGGCTCGTTTGTGTCCGCGGCGCTTCTTGAGTTTTAAGTAGCGGTTACGAATTTCAGGGTGCTTATCACTCTTCACCACAGCAGTGGCGCATTGGACTAGAAGTGGTTTGATGTAACAACCAGCTTTTGAAATTCTAACAGACTTTTTCTTTCCGGCACTTTCGTTATTCGTAGGTGTAAGCCCTGCCCAGGAGCATAAATGCTTAGCTGTCGGGAACACGTCCATATCGGCACCTATTTCTGAAACCACGGTAATGGCAGAAAAGATGTTTTTAAAAGACGGAACAGTTAAGATCAAGTTAATTTCTTCTAAGTAGGGCACGGAAAGAGAAAGGATAATTGTCTCGAGGTCTGATTTGCGCTCTGTGAGATCTTCATAGTGTTGCTTGATGATTTTAAGTTTACCTGCCTGTTCGAGTGTGATAAAACCATCAACGGCAAGCTTAAGTTCCGGAATTTTTTTAAGCAGAGAACCATGGACTAGGGATTCTAAGTCGAAAGTGGTATCCAGGGGGTTCTTAAGGATCTTATCAATAATCTTCATAGAACTCTTGCCAAAAGTGTCAGAAATGACATTGCCAAGTTGAATGTTGGATACCGTCAAGCAATTTTGAAGTCTGTTTTTTTCGCTGGACATAAAGTTGGTCAGCTTAGCGCGATAGCGCATCAGGTCTCTAAGCTGTCTAATGGCAAGTGGCGGCATAAAACTACCGGCGACAAGGTCATGCTTGAACAAGTCGGCAATCCACTGAGCATCTTTAGTATCCGTTTTTTTGCCGCGGATCGCCTTGACGTATTTCGGGTGAGCGAGGGTGATGTGGCAGGAATCTTCAAGAATGTTGAAGATAGGAATCCAGTATTTCCCCGTAGACTCCATACAAACTTCGCTGCAGTTGTTTTCACAAAGCCATTGTGACAGCTCTTTTAAGCCTTTTGTATAGGTAGAAAAGCGATGGCGTTTGTAACTAGTAACTTCCTTGTCGTTTGTCAAAGCAATACAGGCAACCGCAAAGGTTTTATGGACGTCAATGCCGCAACAAATTTGATGGACAATTTTCAAAGCCATAGGAGAATCTCCTTTCAATGATTTGAAGAGATAGGCAGCATTGACTGATTGCCTAGCGATAAACGAGTAATGTTTATACAAAGATAAGTCTGCGTGCTCAAAGTCACACTTATTTGTGCTTGGAAAGGCAATCTACACATATAACTATGCGGTCACTCCGTGTTTGGAGTAGCCCACTCACCTCCCCGTGGTTTGTAGTTAACTACTATCCCTATACTCGTAGAATAAATAAGATAACGCTCAAATCCAACCCGTTTCATAACGTTTTGTGCCTTGAGCGAAGCGAAAGGAATGTTTATAACTATGAAGATTGCAGACGTATCAGAGAAGATTTATTCCGGACAGATAATTTCAAGGGTAGAGGCGAAGGAGGAAGTCGGAGATGAAGTGTTCGAAGAACGTAAAGTCTTAGTACCAAAAGCAATAACCGAAGGCCGAGTAACCCATGCAAATCTGGGAACGGTTAAACTTAAGAAAGCTGTTGATTCAGACCGTTTAACGAGCGAAGGAGATATTGTTCTTAAACTTTCTACTCCTTATGATGCGGCTTATATTGAAAAGGATGACGAGGGTTTAGTAGTTCCATCATTTTGTAGTGTTATCCGGGGTGTGCATGCAGGTAAAGTAGATGTCAAGTTTATTACGGCATATCTAAACACTGAATACGTTCGAGAAATCCTCAAATCAAAGGTCGCAGGGACAACAATGCCAATGATAAAACTTAGTGATGTTAAAGATCTAGAAGTCCCTAATGTTCCATTAGTAAAACAACAATCTCTTGGCGAAGCCTATAGCTTAAGTTGCCAAAAGCAGGACGTACTTAGAGAGATGTTAGACAACGAACAAGCTCTAATAAACGGTTTGATTTTAAATGCAGTAAAGGAGGCTCAATAAATGACCAAGACTAATGATCAAATCATGAGCGTGTTTGACTTCGCATATCGAGAATTACGCAAGTGGGATATGAGAAGCGCCTCAAATGATAATCCAGTAGCAGCCTTAACGTTCTTTATATTTTTAAAGTATGTAACTGATAATAAAGCAGGCCTTAAACTTAAATTTGAAGAAAAATATAACTTCGATTACCTGGTTCTTTTATTTGGAGAGAAGATTGAACATGCCGAACTAGTTTCTCACGTTTCGTCAATTGAGCAACAGTTAGGGTTTAACTATGGAATTTTAGAAAGCTTTGCTGATAGCTTGGATTTAAAAAAGTTTAATCGTCAAACTACAGAAATCTTGCACGCTATAAATTCCCTTGATCTTAAAGCAGAGGAAGGTAACCATTTAGCATATCACTCTCTTGTTAGTTACATTTCAATGCAATCAAAAAAGGAATTGAGGTTTGCTGGTGAGTTTATTTCAGATGTAAATTTATCGAGACTGATGGCCGAAATAGCGGATATTGAAAATGGAATGTCACTCTATGACTTTGCGGCAGGCTATGGCATTTCGTTATCTGAGGCAGCTAAGGACAAAGATGTTGTAGTAGCGGCTCAAGACATAACAAAAGTATGTGCAGCAGTATCAATAATGTCGCTGACTATGTGTGGAAACTCTGGCGCTGAAGTGCGCTGCGATGATTCAATTTCTAATCCGTTAACGATGGGTCGAGAGCAGAACTTAACGTTTGATAGAGTCATATCTGCTCCACCATTTGGACTAAGACGCTCTAATGAAGATGCATTGATTCATAGCGGACAACAAGCAAATGCGTTTGAATATGGATTGGCATATAAGTTGACGGGTGATTTAGTTTTTTCCAGACATCTTTTAGCTTCGCTAAATGAGAATGGTATAGGTGTTCTTCAAATGCCCATGGGATCCTTATTTAGAAGCGGAATGGAAGAAAAGATCCGTACACAAATGATTGAAGATAATTATATTGATGCTGTCATTGAGCTACCTTCTGGAATAGTTGCAGGCACCAACATCAAAACAGCGTTGGTTGTTTTCAAAAAGAATCGTGCCAATAAAGATGTTTTTATTCTTGATCTAGCTAGGGATGGGGCGAAGGATTATGTCGAACGAACTAGCAGAACTGGCACCAGTATAACGGAAGCGGGAATAGTTGCTATTAAAAAACTTATAATTGAACGCCAAGAAGTGGAAGGTTTATCCCGCTTAGTGGATAAAGCTGAGATTATTGAAAATGGGAGTAATCTATGCCCAGGAGTGTATTTACAACAATCAATTAGCGATACACTGGAGGTTCGGGATCTTACCCCCCTGCTAAAGAAGAACGAGGTTCTTCAAAATAAGTTGCTGCACCTAAATAAAAGGTTTATTCAAGTATTGGCAAAAATTCAGGGTTAAATAGGTAAGAATGTGTCTCCAGAGTGGGATGAGTTGAGAAAAAGCGACTAGGCACCTACTATATGCATCAAGTAATTTTCCAGGCGGTATTCAACCCAGTTGTGTTGATATGTTTGGATTATTACAATAGGACGTTACCTAAAACGGAAGTTAAAAGTGGAGGGTGATTTGTTAATGGCTAATGTCGAAAGTAAGAGTTTACGGAAACAATTTGCGATTTCATTCATAAATAAAATCGCTCCCTCGAACCTTTCTTTTCATAAGCAATTAATAACGGTCCTAGAGGCTCGGGGATTCTTGCTTGAATATCAAGATGAAACGATAGTAGTAAGTGATAATTCCTATCTCAAAGCAACAGGGGATTTGACCGATAATAATTTTTTAGATCAATTACTACGTGAAAACGGGATAGGTCAAGTAAATAACAGGATTATGACAATTAATGGAGAATGTAGTGATAAGGTGTTGGCTGAATTGTTTATTCAACACGATGGATGTGAAGGATTCGGATATAGCTTTAAGGACTGGGCTAACTTTCAACGGAGGCAGCATGGTCAGAAAATTCCCGTCTCCTTGTTAGATCCTTTTGTGGCAAGGCTCGTTAAGGCCATTTCCGCAATAGGCATATACACCCATTACTCTTGTGACGGGCATGGGGAAAACAAAATCCAATTAGGATTAAGTAGTAAGTATTATCGGGCGTGGTTTGAGACAGTTATGAGAGCTCTATCAGATAATTATGCTTCACAAAACTGTCATTGGAAGTTTGTCAACGGGATGTTATTAGAGATTTCAAGCTTAGAAGATGATGTCTTATCGCTCTATGAGGAAATTCAGAGGATAGCTCAACTTCTATATAATAATCGTATTGCATTACGGCGGTCTAAGACCTTATGTATGGTAGGGTTAAGTAAAAGTGAGGTAATAAATCTTAGTAGTCGTCAGCTTGTTAAGGTCTTTTGGGACAGAAGTGGCAATATCTTGTTAAGTTTGGGTTTAGGAAAGCCGATTAATGTATCAGCTTAACAAATTATTGTCTTAGTCAAATAGTAAACTAAGGGTAATTCAAGGAGGGATATGATGTTTATCCATGAATGTTTAGATAAGCGCCTAAGTCCACCGACGATTTACAAAATATTCTCCAGGAACATGGCCTCGAGTGGAATAAAAATCAAATTGAGCTTTACGCATTATTGGACCCCGCCATTTACCTAAAGAACGGAAAATGGATAGCACAAAAAGATGAGCGGCGGCAGGTTATATTAGCTGCCATTGAAAAGGCCTTGGGTTACCGCCCTATGACTAAGATTGATCCTGACGTCATGGCGCATATAACCGGTGATTATATTATCCCAATTTTGGAGGTAAAGGAAGTAGCTCTAAGTACCGAGCGTTACGAATTTCCACGAGCAAACATAATAAGACGTAAACGATAAAGATATGGAGGCAAATATGATGGAACAACTTATTAACCATATAAAAGATCAATTGAAAATGAAGGGCTATAGCCAGTTTGCTGACCTAGGTATTCATGAGGAGGATGGCACAACCCTCTTTTTGGCCACAGGTGATGAGAAGTCGGTTTATGTTAAGGTTTTTTCTAAGGATGCGGAATTATCTTTTGATGTTCAGGAGTCCGCCTTACTGGAAGCTCAGTATCACGAAGCAGCGCCAGATTTTATTTGGGCCACCAATGGCGATGTCAACTACTATGCAGACTCTATTGAATCAATCCCTTTATCTGAGATCCCTTCTGTCGTGGAAGTTACTAAGAAAGAGAAAAAGCAGTTATCCAAGAGGGAGCTATGGGCCCAGAAAATTTACTCAACTTTGCAAAAACGATTTGACGATTTACACGAATTGCTCTATGGACCGGCTGGTAAAGACAACATTAGCAGCACCAACGAGGCCATTGATGAATTAAGCAAACTGCTGTTTATGGAAATATTTCGCTTGCATCATCCTGACTATGTATTGAAAGACGGAGAAAATACCGGAGTCAGACTCTTTGACATCTTAAAGTTTCAGTATATCCAGGAAAAAGGTAAAGAAGCCGTTAAACAAATTCGCCAGTCATTTAAAGAAATTAACAATCACCCCGATTATGTGGCGCTCAACGACCTAGGGGAAAAGTGTTTTATATTCAATGAAGATGAGTATCTCAAACTGGAAAACCCTACAAACTACGTTGCTGCCTTTAAAACCTTTCAGGATTTAGGTCAATTTGAAGATGATCAAGGGATTACTATTACTGCTACCTTGAAGGATGTCTCTGCAGACATTTTGGGTCGTTTGTTTGATGTTTTGATCAGGGGCAAGTATGACAACAAAGTGGGTCAGGCTACCTACCTGACACCCCGACAAGTAACCGAGGCGATGGTAGAAATGGTGCTGCATGATATTATCAAAAATCCGAAGGAAGCAGCAAAACTTATTCAGACTGATGAAAATGGCAATCCGACCTTTCGGGTGCTGGATGCAACCTGCGGTTCTGCAGGCTTTTTGGTAAAAAAG
>JAJZSC010000199.1 GCA_021849995.1 Bacillota bacterium
CTTTAGACCTTCATCAAGTGTGGCTAGTTTGGAATCCAAATCGTCATCCTCTGCGAAATACCCTTTGACTATGGAAGTTCCTGTGACAGTTACCTCACCGAAATCATGATAGTCCCAAGCTCCTGATTCTACATAGGTCCTTAATAGCTCCGGATCTTCAACAGTCACTCCGGGGCAGCCTAATTCATAAAAAAGATCGGCAACAGCTTCTTCTCCCTCTGACGAAACCGTTACCGCTATTTCACGCCACTCCATATTTGCAGCTCCTTCTTAACCCATCGCGTCACGAAGGTTTTCTTTAAACTTATCAAACAGTGACTTCTTCCCCATTTGCTGGCTCTCGGGTGTTACCTCCCCGAACTCTCTTAAAAGGTCCTTTTGCTTGTCTGTAAGTTTTGTCGGAGTAGTAACTATCACCCGAACATGCTGATCACCTCGGCCACTTCCACGTCTGTGAGGAATTCCGTGCCCTCTCAAACGGAAAACAGTTGATGTCTGAGTACCCTCTGGGACTTTCATCTTCACAGTTCCTTCAAGGGTCGGTACGTCTATTTCAGCACCAAGTGCAGCCTGTACGAATGTTACTGGAATTTCACAATACACATCATTTCCTTCCCGTTCGAAGAACTTATGTGCCTTTACATGGAGTACAACATAGAGATCACCATATGGTCCTCCTCGAAGACCTGCCTCACCATGCCCGCTAAAGCGCAGGTTAAGCCCTTCTTCCGAACCTGCTGGGATAGTTACCTTAAGGGTTGTGTTCTTGCGAAGTTTACCCTGCCCATTACAGGTACGGCAAGGAGAAGAAATAATTCGACCTTCACCCTGACACTTAGGGCAGGTCCGGGCAGTCTGAATATGCCCGAATGGTGTACGTTGTGTCGCTTTAACCTGACCACTTCCACCGCACTCAGGACAGGTGGTCGGATGAGTTCCTGCTGCGGCTCCTGAACCTTGGCAGTCCGGACAGTTCTCATGACGCGGGATTTCAATTTCCTTTTCAATCCCAAAGGCAGCTTCTTCAAAACTCACAGTCATGTCATAACGCAAATCGGCTCCACGCTGTGGTCCGTTTCTACGCTGTCCACCCATGCCTCCGCCAAAGAACATATCAAATATATCGCCAAAACCGCCAAAATCCCCGCCACCAAACCCGCCGCCAAAACCTCCAGCCTGGTTCGGATCCACTCCTGCATGACCAAATTGATCATAACGAGCTTTTTTGTCGGGATCGCTCAATACATTATAGGCTTCTGTTACTTCCTTAAATTTTTCTTCTGCTTCCTTATTCCCAGGGTTTACATCCGGATGGTACTGCCGAGCCAATTTCCGGTAAGCTTGCTTGAGTTCTGCTTCTGTAGCTGTACGTGAAACTCCCAGCACCTCATAGTAATCCTTCTTCATGTTTTCCTCCATCACTCCTGACTTATCCATCCGAACCGCCGTCTCAAATAAGAGCGGGGCACAAAAGTTAACCTTTGCACCCAGCTCTCCATCTTAACTCAAAATAATTATTTATCCTTATCTACTTCAGTATATTCAGCATCAACCACATTGTCATCTTTTTTTGCTTCACCAGTTGGACCCTGAGCTCCTGGATTCTGGGCCGCTTGCTGTTGATACATCTTCTCGATATAAGGATAGAGCACCTTCGTAACCGCCTCTGATTTAGCCTTGATATCTTCGAGGTTCTCACCTGCGGCAGCAGTTTTTAGTTCATCGAGAGCTTTGCGGATACTATCCACTTCACCGGCATCTCCCTTACCCTCGAAGTCCTTCAGAGACTTTTCAGTTTGATATACGAGAGAATCAGCTTGGTTTTTCGCATCGATAAGCTCTCTGCGTTTCTTATCTTCTTCAGCGTGAGCTTCAGCATCTTTACGCATTTTTTCTATTTCGTCTTTGGAAAGGCCGGTAGAAGCAGTGATGGTAACTTTTTGTTCGTTACCAGTAGCCATATCTTTAGCAGACACGTGTACGATTCCATTAGCATCGATGTCAAACTTAACCTCGATTTGCGGAATCCCACGTGGGGCAGGAGGAATCCCTGTTAACTGGAAGCGTCCAAGAGTTTTATTATAGGCCGCCATTTCACGCTCACCTTGGAGAACGTGAATATCAACAGAGGTTTGACTATCAGCGGCAGTAGAAAAGATTTGGGATTTAGTTGTAGGAATCGTTGTATTTCTATCAATTATTCTGGTAAATACACCGCCTAAAGTCTCAATCCCAAGGGATAGCGGGGTTACGTCAACCAGAATAATATCCTTCATCTCACCTGTCAGAACACCACCCTGGATGGCTGCACCCAGTGCTACTACTTCATCAGGGTTGACACCTTTATGAGGATCTTTTCCACTTAGTCTCTTAATAGCTTCTTGAACTGCTGGAATACGAGTAGAGCCCCCAACCAAAATTACTTGATTAATTTCATTCCAACTAAGCTTTGCATCTTGAAGAGCCTGACGAGTCGGTCCAAGCGTAGCCTCAACCAAGTCGGCGATTAATTCTTCGAATTTGGCGCGGCTGATATTCATATCAAAGTGTTGAGGTCCATCAGCAGTCATAGTGATAAACGGAAGGTTAACATTAGAAGTGGTTACACCAGAAAGCTCAATTTTAGCCTTTTCAGCAGCTTCTTTTAAACGTTGGAGTGCTACTTTATCTTTGGCCAGGTCCACTCCATGGCTTTTCTTAAACTCTGCTACCATATAATCAATCAGTCTTTGGTCAAAGTCATCCCCACCAAGGTGGTTATTGCCACTGGTAGCTTTAACCTCAACCATTCCCTGGCTAAGTTCAAGAACGGATACGTCAAATGTACCGCCACCAAGGTCAAACACTAAAACGGTTTGATCTTCTTGTTTATCTAATCCATAGGCAAGAGCGGCGGCAGTAGGTTCATTGATAATTCTCAATACCTCAAGCCCGGCAATCATACCAGCATCTTTGGTAGCCTGGCGCTGGGCATCTGTGAAATAAGCAGGAACAGTTATCACAGCTTTAGTCACTGATTGACCTAGATATGCTTCAGCATCGGCTTTTAGCTTTTGAAGAATAAAAGCAGAAATCTCCTGTGGAGTGAAACTTTTGTCATCAATTTTAACTTTATGATCTGTACCCATATGACGTTTAATAGAGCTTACGGTTTTGTCTGGATTGGATACAGCTTGACGCTTAGCAACCTGTCCTACCAAACGCTCACCGGTTTTCGAAAACCCTACTACTGAAGGGGTGGTTCTATTTCCCTCGGCGTTTGGGATAACTACAGCTTCTCCACCTTCCATAACGGCAACACAAGAGTTTGTGGTGCCAAGATCGATTCCAATAACTTTACTCATTGTTTTCTTCCTCCTTAAACACTTTCATTTCTTATCGATTTCGCCTAGCGCTCTTAAGCAGCCTAGCAAGACACTTTTACCATACTAGGTCTAAGGACCTTCTCTTTTAGGTAATAACCTCTCTGGAGTTCCTCTACCACAATGTTTTCTGGATGGTCTTCAGATTCAACCTGAAGTACTGCTTCATGCAAATTTGGATCAAAGGGTTTTCCAACAGGATCAATCGGGGTAAGACCTTCCTTTTCTAAGACCTTCTGCATCTGTCTTAGAATCATCTCTACACCCTGGGAAAAAGCCTTAAAGTCCTGGTTAGTTTGGGCAGCGTCAACTGCCCGCTCAAAGTTATCTAAAATCGGAAGTAGTTCAACCAGTATCCGTTCTGAAGCGAATCTTGACGTATCCTCTTTTTCCTTCTGGGTGCGCTTCCGGTAATTATCAAACTCCGCCTGCAAACGTTGCAAATGGCTATAATAATCTCCTGCCTGTGCTTTAGCCTGGGCAAGTTCTGCCTCAAGAGTCAAATATCTTTCTTCTGAGGTCATTTCTGCCTTATCCAGACTCTCTTCCTCTGGAATAGGTTTCTTATCATCCCCTGGGACCTCTCCACCGGGATATGAATTTTTACTGTCTAAGTTGGTACTCTCATCAAACATATCATCTTTTGAATTCACCATATCCCAACCACCTCTTTCGTCAACGTCTTCGTCTCGTCAGGATTTCTGTAAGACTTCTAGTCATGTAATCAACAACTGCCATGACCTTGGAATAGTCCATCCTTGTTGGCCCCAGAACCCCTATAGCGCCTATCGTTTCCCCATTAACACGGTAGGTCGCCGAGATCACACTGCAATCTTGAAATTCTTTCAAGGTATTTTCCCCACCAATAGTAACATTTAGTCCTTCTTGAGTGGGCTGAACAAGTTTTTTAATTCGCTCATCTTCTTCAAAGACCTTAAATAATGTCTTTACCTTTTCTAAATCTTTAAACTCAGGCTGATTTAACATGTTTAAGGTTCCACCCAGATAAATCTTCTCAGGTTGTTCAACTTCATCTAAGATAGTGGATAACAGCTCCATAGCATTATCAATTAAACGCCTTTGTCTGGCCAATTCTCCATAAATCTGGTGGAGTAAATTCTTTTTGACCTGGTCTACAGACTGACCTTTCATCTTATTATTGAAGACGTTGGCAACATGCTGCAAATCCTCAGCTGTAATGGCATCCCCAATATCAACGATGTGATTGTCCACAACCCCGTTTTCCTTAATAATAACCATAATTGCCTGCCCTGGTTGATAGGGGAGGAAATGCATTTGACCGAAAGCACTTTTTCCTTTATGCGGCCCTAAAATAATGCTGGTTAGACTCGTAAGGTGAGAGAGCAATTTGCTGGTATGAGCAATCACTTCCTGAATCTCGCTGATTCGCTTGGTGGTTTCCCTTTCAATCACTTGTTTTTCTTCGTCCGTAATCCTCGGGGGATCCATTAAGCAATCAACAAAGTACCGGTACCCGGAATCGGACGGAATTCTACCAGCTGATGTGTGTGGCTGCTCAATCAAGCCAAGCTCCTCCAAATCAGCCATTTCGTTTCGAATAGTTGCCGGAGAAACTCCCAGGTCAAACTTCCGTGCTATTGTTCTTGAACCTATCGGCTCAGCGGTCGCAATATAATCCTGAACAATCGCCCGAAGAATCTTCTTTTTGCGTTCATCCATTTCCATTCTGCTCCCGCCTTTCATAAGCAAATTCGTTAGCCTTCGGAGTTGTTAGCACTCTCAAGTGATGAGTGCTAACTTTCTGCCCTCACATTACCACTCTCTTGTAGCTTTGTCAAGAGTCATAAATAGGGGATTTTAGGAAGAAGAAGGTGGAATAATCAAACGAAATCTTGCAGAACACTGTTAGCTACAAAGATAAACTTCTTATTCAAACGCAAGTATCCATCTTGAATAAGCAAAACACCTTCACTAAGATATCGTTCCAATACATCGCTGTAAATATCCGTTAGATTTACACCAAAATCAGCTTTAAAAGTTTCTAAGTTTACCCCTTCTGCCAGCCTAAGCCCCAATATAACTCTTTCAGCAATCATCTCTCTTTCTGTCAACGATTCATAAAGGTTCATATCTATTGGCCTTTTACCTTCGGCTAGCATAAGAAGATATTCAGAAATGCTTTCAACATTGGTAAACCGAGTATCATTTAGACAACTTACTGCTGCCGGACCAAGTCCGAGATAATCTTCTCCTTGCCAATACCCTAAATTATGTTTACATTCATAGCCCGGAAGACAAAAATTTGATGTTTCATAGTGAATATAGCCTCGCTGCTTTAACCGTTCAACTGCCCAAAAATACATCTCTGCTTGAAGATCATCATCAGGCAAGAGGATAGGAGTATTATGCCTGCCCAAGCCAGCGCTTTGTTGAACATTATATTTGAGATAAAGCGGAGTACCTTCTTCCAGCATAAGTCCATAAACTGACAAATGCTCCGGGATATATGACAAGGCTTCTTCGATTGTTCGTTCCCAGTCTTTAAGACTCTGGCCTGGAAGACCAAACATCAAATCAAGATTTAAGTTTGTAAGACCAGCTTCCCTGATCAATCGGATACTTTCCCTAATATCAGCGCTATTGTGAATCCTGCCTATTCGACTAAGCAGTCCATCATTAAAACTTTGGACTCCTAAAGAAAACCTGTTGATCCCACTTGCGACCAGACTATTAAGTTTAGCCAGAGTTAAAGTGCCAGGATTACCTTCAACAGTCCTTTCGGCACACTCTTCAAACTTAAAGTTAGTATTGATTAGGCCGAGCAGGGTTGATAGTTCCTCAACAGATAAAGCTGTCGGAGTCCCCCCGCCAATAAAAAGAGAGGATACCCCCTGAGGAGCATCCTGTTGGCGCAACTTAACTTCAGTTTCCAGTCCTTGGAGGTAATTTTCCGGCGATGACTTTTGTATTTTTAAAGCCTCTGAGTAAAATGCACAATAGTCGCATTTCTTAACACAGAAAGGAACATGAACGTAAAGTAAAGTCATTCCTATTCGCTTCTTTCTAACTGATATTCTACTCATCAA
>JAJZSC010000200.1 GCA_021849995.1 Bacillota bacterium
TCACCCCGAAAAGGGCAATCGGTAGAATTTGCTGATTACCGCTCTTATGTAGCCGGAGATGACTGGCGTCAGGTAGACTGGCATGCCTATGCCAGACTGGAACGCTTGTTTGTTAAGTTATTTATGGAAGAGAATGACTTGATGATTCATCTTATGGTTGATACCAGTGGATCAATGGCCTGGGAGGACGGGCAGAAGCTTCGTCTGGCTAAGCAACTGGCAGGTGCTTTAGGCTATCTGGCCTTAGTTAATATGGAGCAAGTAGGTGTGGTAGCCTTAACCCGGGGTACTAATCGAATTCTTCCTTTGCAGCGGGGAAGAAATGCTGTCAACAGGCTGTGGGGCTTTCTTCACCAACTAGAAGGAGGCGGAGAGACAGATTTAAACACAAATATTCGCCAGGCAGGCAAGAGTATAAAAGGGCCTGGTATTACCATTTTGATATCTGATCTACTAAGCCCTTCCGGGTTTCAAGATGGGCTTAAATATTTGCACCATTTAGGTCAGCAGGTAGTGGTTTTGCATATCCTTACCCCCGAAGAAAGGGATCCTCAGTTACTGGGGAATTTTCGCCTGGTAGATTGTGAAACAGGTTTGGAAAAAGAAGTTAGTATTACTCCCATCCTCTTGCAAAATTACCGCAACCATGTGAACCAGTTTATGGAAGGTATTAGGCAGTTTTGCCTAGGCCGGGAGATGAGTTATCAAATTATAGGTACTGAAGAGAATTTGGAAGATATTCTCTTACGCTCTTTACGGGGTGCTGAAGTTCTGGTATAAGTATCGGCTGGCGGAAGTCTAAAATAGGCATCGGCTAGCGAAATGTTTGTCTTACAGAAAGCTGGTTCAATCATAATGTCGGATCCATAGAGGGAGTGATTAAATGCAGTTCCTTGCCCCCGCAGCTTTTATATTTCTACTGACAATACCTATAGTTATCCTGTTCTACTTATTAAAACAAAAGAAAGAACAGCACACTGTGAGCAGTACACTGCTCTGGCAAAGGGTTTTAGCAGATACTATCTCGCAGACTCCTTGGCAGAAACTGCGCCGCAACCTGCTTTTATTTATACAAATCTTAGTATTAATACTTTTAGTGTTGGCGTTAACTCGACCATATCTGATCAGGAATCAGGAGGCTGGCGCTAACTTCGTGCTTCTGGTTGATACCTCGGCCAGCATGGCGACCCGGGAAGAAGGGGGAACCCGGCTGGAACTGGCTAAAGCTGAGGTGGAACAATTGGTGAAAGCCCAGAGCAAGGGTACAAAGTTTACTTTGATTGGTGTTGGACCGGTTCCGCAAATGCTGGTTAATCAAAGTGATAACAGCCAGGAAGTATTAAAAAAACTAGCTACAATAGAGCCTGGTTTCTATCGGGCCAATCTGGATAATACCCTTTCCTTGGTTTCGGCACTTCTGGAAAAGGGTACGATGGCGCCGGTCTTGTTTTACAGTGACGGTGGGGTGGTTTTACCAGAGGGACCTCAAGGGGTGAAAGAATTCCAATACCACCGGATCGGTACCAGAGATGATAATGTGGCGATCGGAGCTTTTGCTCTGCGAGAAGGGCCGGAAGGACCGGTTGCCCTGACCAGAATAGACAATTATGGTCCTAAGGAAGAGGAGGTTACTGTTAATCTGCTGGCGGATGGAAATATTTTGGATGTCCAGGCTGTCAAAGTTGAACCGGGTAAATCAGGCAACATTTTTTGGTCTGTTCCTAAACAAACTCCTTATTTGGAGGCACGTTTGGAGGCTAATGATTCTTTTCCGCTTGACAATGCTGCCTGGTTGGTTCCGCCTAAGGACACACAAAGTAAAGTTCTGCTGGTGACAGAAGGAAACCTATTCCTGGAGCAAGCACTGAAACTTAACCCCTTGCTGGAAGCACAAAAAGTGAAGCCTGAGAATTATCAAAGTGTAAAAGATAAATATGATCTTTATGTGCTTGATAACTTTTGGCCTGAAATGACCCCAGAGGGGCAATTGTTAGTATTTAATCCTCCTTCTTCAAGCAGGTTGGTTCGGGAAAATTCAGAAGCCATCGCGGAAGGTTTGCAGTCTGGTGCGGATGGGGAAGCTCAAACCATCTTGAAGCATGTCTCCTGGGCCGATGTTCATATAGCTGAGAGCAAAGGGCTAGTTGCTCCAGGAGACTGGCAACCTCTTTTGACAAGCGGGAACCGGACGATCTTAGCGGTAGGGAAGTTAGGCAGCTCTAGGGCAGCAGTTTTTGGTTTCGACTTGCATCAGTCAGATTTACCCCTAAGAGCAGCTTTTCCTATCTTGATGCAAAATCTGACAAATTGGCTCCTTCCGACGCTAAACCCAATAGAAACACAGGTTGAAATCGGAAACCCCTTAGATCTGACAGTTCGGCCTGAGGTGGAAGAAGTGAACCTTTATCAACCTGATGGGAAGAAGGTTCCTCTAGCCCCACCTTTTCCGGCGGCTAAAGCAACAGATAGTTTCAGTCCTGGGATCTATAAATTAGAACAGATTAGTGGCGGGGAGAAAGAGATTAGCTATTTGGCTGTTAATTATTTCTCCACCGAAGAATCTCAAGTCAAAC
Organism: Bacillota bacterium; assembly: GCA_021849995.1. GTDB lineage: Bacteria > Bacillota > Desulfitobacteriia > Desulfitobacteriales > Desulfitobacteriaceae > JAJZSC01. The sequence goes on from JAJZSC010000200.1 coordinate 2,574, forward strand.
CGATAATTCATCTTAGACTCGCGAAAAAAGATCTTAAGGTGGAAGTCAGTACTAAAATTAAGTGGGAGTTGTGGCCTTGGCTAGTTTTGACTGCCTTGCTCCTTTTAACGGCGGAATGGTGGGTGTATTTACGTGGGCATTAGTTTTTCCCAACCACTCTTTTTGCTTTTTTTTGTTTTAATAATATATTTCATTTATGTATGGCAGAAAAGCCCTAAAGCCTTCCGTTCGTGGCAGCAGAAGCTTTTTTTAGGCTTGCGGTTATTACTGGTCACTTTGCTTATCTTGTCCCTCGCTGGGATTCAGCTTAATTTTCGTCACAAAGGGAAATCAGTTGTCTATGTTGCAGATCTTTCTGCTTCCCTGCTGGAACAAAGAAAGGAAATCAGTAATTGGATTGCCAGATCTCTGACCTCATTGCCTGCGGATATGGGAGCGGGGATCATCAGCCTTGGCAAAAAACCGATGGTAGAATACCCTGTTGCTTCGCGTCCAGAGTTTAAAGGGCTTCAAGCGGTATTAGATCCTAATTATACAGACTTGGCTGCCGGTTTGCGCTTGGCTCGTTCCTTGCTGCCGGAAGAGCAGGGCAAACACATAGTACTCCTTTCTGATGGGAAGCAAAACCGTGGGAATGCTCTGGAACAAGTTAAACTATTAAACCTGCAAGGGATTAGACTTGATGTCCTGCCTATTACTGTCTCAGATGGGCCCGAAGTATTGGTGAAAACAGTTGATGCTCCTTCCCGCCTTAACGAAGGGGAATTATTTGACTTAAAGGTTACGCTAGATAGTACCACCACTGCTAACGGATCTATTAGAATAATGGCAGATAATAAAATTCTGCACGAAGAAGAGATTAAAATAGGGAAGGGAACTAATAAATTAGTCTGGGGTTTAACTGCAGAAAAAACAGGCTTACATACTTACAAGGTTGAAGTGATAAGTGAAAAAGATACCCGTAAAGAGAATAATATTGCTCAGGCTATAACTCAAGTAAGTGGTGTGCCAAGAATTTTAGTAGTAGAAGGGCAGCCAGGAGACGCTAAAGCCTTGGGCCAGGCTTTGGCAGCTGTTAATCTTAAGCTAGACACGGTGGAAGCTGGGTTAATGCCCAAAAACCTCACTGGCTTAGCTCAATACTCTTCCGTTGTTCTAGTTAATGTACCTGCCACGAAAATGTCGGATCCGACAATGCAAGCCCTGGAGAATTTCGTCCGTGATTTAGGACGGGGCTTGGTTATGGTTGGAGGAGAGAACAGCTATGGGCCGGGAGGTTACTACAAGACCCCGGTTGAGAAGGCTTTACCGGTAGAGATGGAGATTACCGGCAAGGCTGAGCTGCCTGCGGTTGGGCTGAACCTAGTATTGGATAAATCGGGCAGTATGTGCCATTCGCAAAACGGTGTGACCAAGATGGATATGGCCAAAGAGGCTGCCCTGCTGACCACGGAGATCTTAGACAGTAAAGACCAATTAGGTGTTATTACTTTTGACAGTGAGTATAAATGGGTGGTTAGGACAGCGCCCCTGATTGATAAGAAATGGGTTCAGGATCAGATAGGCTCGATTGAACCCAGTGGCGGAACTAATATGTACCCATCACTCGTGGCTGCCTACAAAGCCCTAAAAGAAGCAAAAGTAAAGGTTAAGCATATTATCCTTCTATCTGACGGTGTTTCTAAAGATGGAGGAAACTATGACGAATTGCTCAAGCAAATAGCAGCGGACAACATGACCTTATCCGTGGTGGCAATTGGAAGCGATTCAGATACCTCTTTGCTTCAATATCTAGCCCAGGAAGGGCATGGGAGATATTACTTCACTAATCAGATTGACAATATCCCTAAGATTTTTGCTAAAGAGACGATGATGGTAACGCGCAGCTACTTTGTCCAAGAACCCTTTACCCCAATTGTGACTGGAGCCGCGGGGATGCTGCCGGCTACGCAGAAACTCCCACAGCTTTTAGGTTATGTTGCAACTACTCCCAAAGACACGGCCGAAATTATACTTAAAAGTCATGAAGGAGATCCTGTCTTGGCACGTTGGCATTACGGATTAGGAAAGGCCATCGCTTGGACCAGTGATGCCAAAGGGCGTTGGGCTGGGGAGTGGGTAGATTGGCAAGCTTTTCCGCAGTTCTGGGGTAAGGTTATTAGCTGGACCTTGCCGGAGGATGCGGGAAGCGGTATGAACGTAAACACAACCCGTGAAGGCGGATTAGGCAGAATAGGGGTAGATATCCCTGAGGAGAGGCGTAAAGCGCATGATATTCAGGCTAAAGTAATTGGCCCGGACGGCAGCGCCAGCGAAATCATCCTGCCAGCCACGGGACCGGGACAGTACAGGACCGATTTTTCGATGGAACAGCCTGGTGCTTATATGCTTCAAGTCGTAGAGAAAGCAGGGAACAAGGTCGTACGTCAGCAAACTGCAGGTCTGGTTCAGCCCTATTCTCCGGAGTTTCTGCTGCAACCTGAACAAGGTAAGTTTCTCGAACAGCTTGCCGAAGCCGGAGGAGGGCAAGTCCTCGACCCTGCACACTTTAATTCAGTAGCTCAACTCGTTGTTCCGGAAATTAAGGGGAAAATTCCTCTCTGGCTGCAGCTTCTCATGTTTGCCGTGTTACTATTTCCAATTGACATAGCAGCCCGAAGGTTTAACTGGAACCTAAAATGGGTAGGAGCACTTAGTGAACGTTTGGAGATGCTCTGGCAAGGAAGAAATAAACCGAGAGAACATGGCCAGGAATCCTTGATGGAGCTGATGAAGGAACGGAAAGCCAGCAGGGAGCAGCTTTATAAGTCTAAAGTAGAGTTAGAGGCTGGTGGCCTTGGTATTAACACGAATAGTGGTCTGGATAAAGCAGGGAAACAAAAGGATCTGGACAATGGCAAAGTACCTTCACAAAATATTAAAGACAATAAGGTTGATGGGGAAGGATATACTTCAAGATTATTGGCGGCTAAGAAACGTGTAAAACAAGAAGAGAATCGACCTTAAGATTCAGATTGAAAATATCTATCTAATTTAAAATAGGGCCGGCCTCAATTGAGACCGGTCCCGTTGTATTTAAGGGAAGTTGATTAATTGCGACCCAATGCCTGCTCTATTAATTAATTGAAGGGACAATAACTGGATGGTCATAAGCATATTCTAGCAAAATTCCTTTTTTCCATTTGGTTAAATTCTCAGCAGAAATATCTAAATATATTTACCGAATTTCCGGTCCTATTTTGACTCCTAGGGAAAACTGTACTACTTTTTTCTATAAGGGTAAAGGCATTTAACATAATATATAGAATATAAGTAATAATCAGATAATTAAAATGACTATAGAAAATAGGTAGGCTGGTAAGATGCGAGGAGGAAATTTATGGACCCTGCTGGTCGGTTTGAGAGAGAATCTCTTTGTAATGACTACAGTGAGCGTTCCAACAAAGAGCAGAAGTTCTTGCAAGCAATTCTAACTTCCTTTCCTGCCCAAATTAGGATTTTTGATTTGCAAGGTGAATTGTTTTTCAATAATTCGTCAGGGAATGATAGAGTCTTAGTGCCTGAAGAACTAGTCTCAAGCACAGAAAAAAAGACGATTGTCAATGTTACAGAAGATAAAAATAGGGTTATTACTCAAACTAATATAATTCATGAAGGGGAATTCCTTGGAATTTTGGAAATGTATTGGCATCCAAAAGAATTAGAAAAAGCTCTATCCTATTTAGACAGTTACACTAATTTAGCGCTGGATCTTAAAGCAGTTTTTGAAACTAGTTATGACGTAATCTATGTTTCAGACGGTAATGGTGTCACTCTGAGAGTAAGTTCGGCTTGTGAAA